>JBIKWV010000184.1:0-7391 GCA_044356135.1 Elainellaceae cyanobacterium | reverse complement strand
ATGGCCTTGTTAATGTTTCCAAAATTCTGCGAAGATGATGTCATATTAGCCAGTGTTCGATATTACTGATCCAAATTAAGGAGAAAGAGATGTAATTTGCAACTAAAAACTTATACCTGAAACTTCGGCAAGATGTTTGGCTGCATCAAGTTTTTCGAGAAAGGTTGTCCCTTCGTGTTTGTCGCTTCCTGGTCTAATCGCAAGCCAAGTTTCACCATTTTTAATAACAAAACCTAGGTTGGTACCTTTCCATGAAACTTTATAGTGCCCACTATCTGGGCTCGTACTCGTAACGTCTATAAAAAGAAAACTCATCTTAGTTGCCGTCCTAGAACTCTTCAGGATTTTTCAACGGTATAATTCAAACACATTTAATCAGGGCCAACTGGAGTTGGCAGCTTTTTATTTTTAGGAAGGCTCAGCCAGTGCAATAACAGTAGAAATAATCAATCCTCATGCATCTGTATGAATATGAATGAGTATTCATCCTGCCATCTACTTGAATATTCGTAGTCTTCAATATACGACCGGATACTTCATCAAAATCTTACATATCCCTACGTCTTGTTAAACGTGGAGAAGAATTCACTGAACCAGGAATAGAAGCCATCTTTGGACTATTTTTGGACAGTGTACTACTCCAAAAGCAATCATTCATCAGCGTTTGCTCCCATCTCTCTAGCCTCAAACACTTACGTATACGTTGACTAGCTGCCCACTCAGCAGCTAATCAAAGAAAAAATTTGCGTCAGGCGAGTGGGGGTAGATATATCAGGGCAGTGGGGGAGTACCCAAGGTCACTATCGATAGGCATTGCCTCCTCAATGGAGACACCCACCCACTTACTGATTCGAGTTCATCAGATACCGATCGATCGCACACAGCAGCGACGACCGATCGCACCGGTCCTTCACCAGCGGCACCTCCTCTGCCGACAGTTGCCGCGAGCAAATCACCCCATCCACCCGCCAGCGCAGACGCGGATAGCTGGAACCATTCGGCTTGCGATCGCCCACCCCAAAGCACCTCAACCATTGGTCAAACAGCTCTTTCGCAGAGGGGCACTCCCGCACCGCAATACCCTCAAGCAGAGTAGGATGGGCAAAGCGAAGCGTGCCCATCGATGCATACGAATGGTGATGGGCACGGACTGCCGTCCTTTGCCCATCCTACCGTTCAACTTTGGGTCAATTCATTCCCGCAAATCTCCTGTCTGGAACAGGTAACCTTCTAACGTTGTCATTGATTGAGCCAAACAGTAGAGTACAGATCAGTGGCTGATGAATTCAGGGTAGAGGATCGTCAGGTGAAAGATTGGGTTAAGGATGGAATCAGAATTCCCCAATGGTTACTGGGCCTCCTGCTTCTGGGACTGCTGGCCGGAGGCGGCTACTTCGCCTACACCCAATACACCACTTCGCAGCGTCGGGAGGCTCGCCGCAATCTGCAAACGGCAGCGGTCGAGCGCATCAATGCCCCCGAAACCATTTCTGCCAATGGCACCGTGCAACCCCAGCGCTCCGTCAACGTCAGCCCCAAAAACTCCGGTATTTTGAAAGAGCTGCTGGTGGAGGAGGGCGATCGCGTCCAGGAAGGCCAGATCCTCGCCTACATGGATGCCTCCAGCTTGCAGGGGCAGCTCACCCAGGCGAAAGGTCAACTGGCATCGGCCCAGGCTTCTTTAGAAAGGGCAGTGGCGGGAAATCGCACCCAGGACGTTGGTCAGGCGCAGGCGCAGTTGGCCAGTGCAGAAGCGGCACTGCGGCAGGCGGAGCAAACCTTCCGGCAGAACCAGCAGTTGTACAGTCAGGGGGCGATCGCCCAACGAGACTTCAACAATTCACTGGCAGAACGCGATCGCGCATTGGCCCAGGTGCAGCAGGCGAAACAGGCGTTGTCCTTGCAGCAGGCGGGGTCTCGACCAGAAGACATCGCCCAGGCCAGAGCAGAGGTGCTGCGGGCCGAAGGACAGCTCCAGACGGTGCAATCCCAAATTAATGACACGGTGATTCGCGCCCCTTTCAGCGGCATTGTCACACGCAAATTTGCCGACCCCGGTTCCTTCGTGACCCCGACGACTTCTGGCAGCGATGTTTCCTCCGCAACTTCCTCTTCGATTCTGGCGCTGGCTTCAGCCAATCAGGTGGTGGCAAAAGTCCCGGAGACCAGTATTGCCAGAATTCAGGTGGGGCAGCAAGTGACGATTCAAGCCGATGCCTTTCCCAATGAAACCTTTGAAGGGCGCGTGACTCAGGTAGCAACCCAGTCCACAGTGGATCAGAACGTGACGAACTTTGAGGTCAAAACCTCCATCAGCGACCCTAAACAGCGACTGCGGGGAGGAATGAACGTTAACGTTGAGTTCGCCGTTGGCACATTAGAGAATGCGCTGGTGGTACCCACGGTGGCGATCGTGCGTCAGGCGCAGGGGACGGGGGTATTGCTGGCAGGAGAGGGAGATCGCCGCCCCAGATTCCAACCCATTACCACAGGTTCAACGGTAGAGGACAAAACGGTGGTGGTGTCGGGACTGAAGGAGGGCGATCGCGTCCTGCTCAGTTTCCCGCAGGGAGAGCGGCCCCCCTCCCGCACACCGTCTCTCTTACCGGGAATGGGGCCACCGGGCGGCTCTGGCGGCAATCGCAGAAGCGGAGGCTAGAGCAATGGGAAAAATGGCAGAACTGAAACCGCCCAGCATTCCCCTGACGGAAGTGGCGTCGATGGCGACAGAATCACTCTGGAGCAACCGTCTGAGGACAGCGCTGACGATGCTGGGAGTGATTATTGGGATTGCGTCGGTGATCACGGTGACCTCGGTGGGGCAGGGTGTGCAGCGGGCCACGGAACAGCAGATCCAGGCATTAGGAACGAACGTCATGCTGGTGCTGGCGGGGGCTGCACGAACCGGGGGCATCAGTCAGGGGTTTGGTTCCGCCAGTACGCTCACCTGGGAGGATGCCCAGGCCGTCGAGCAGCAGGTGCCCGCCGCTGAAGGGGTGGCCGCGTTTTTGCAGCGGGGGGGCCAGGTGGTGTACAACAACCAGAACGAATCCACCTCAATTCTGGGCGTGGATTTGAACTACCCCGACGTGAAGGAAATCCACCCCGTTGAGGGACACTTCTTTTCTCAGGCCGATATGGACAACGCCAACGCGGTTGTTGTGCTGGGGGCGGCGGTGCGCGACAGCCTGTTTTCCCCTGGCGAGCCTGCGGTGGGCGCAAATATCCGTGTACGAGATGGCCGCTATCGGGTGATTGGAGTGATGGAGCCAAAGGGGTCTGTCGGCGGACAGGATCAGGACGATCGCCTCTACATTCCCCTGACTAATATGTCGTCTCGCATCGTTGGCAATAATTCCCTCACAGGCACATCCATCAGCGGCTTCTGGCTCAAAGCCAAAGACCAGATTCAACTGGATGCCGCCCAGTTTCAGGTGACCAACCTGCTGCGGATTCGCCACAATATTTACCCCCCTGACCCCGACGATTTTCGCATTAGCAACCAGATCGATATCATCAACACTTTCACTAATGTGGTGGGACTGTTTACGGTGCTGGTGGGGGCGATCGCCGGAATTTCTCTGATCGTCGGTGGCATCGGCATCGCCAATATCATGCTGGTCTCCGTGGTGGAACGCACCCGCGAGATCGGTATCCGCAAAGCGGTAGGAGCGACGAATCGCGCCATCCTCAGCCAATTTTTGACGGAAGCGGTGGTGGTATCTCTGGTAGGAGGGGCGATCGGGGTGGCGATCGGGGTTTCCCTGGCGCTGGCGGCTTCTCAGTTGTTTAAGTTTCCGTTTGTGCTGTCGCTGTGGGCGATCGGTGCGGGTCTACTGCTGGCCCTGACAGTTGGGCTGATTGCGGGGGTGATTCCGGCGCGGAATGCGGCGCGGTTAGACCCGATCGCGGCTCTCAGAAGTGATTAGCGAGGATACAATTCGTTTAGTCATACACACAGATATAACTTCTATGCCGGACGAACCGATTTGGGTCATTACTCGTGATGAGTCTGAAGAAACGTCAATTGAAGGTGGGAAAGGCTGGGGACAGGAACAGGCCAAGAAAATTCTTTCGACTTTGAAAATTAAACCTGTTGACCCTGAAAGGCTGAAGCACGAGTGGAATCGAACAATGCGGGTGGTCGGGCAGTTGATTCAACAAGCAGAGCAGCAAGCGGGTGGCGAATTTGGTATGCAATTGGATGAGGTCACGCTAGCCGTTGAGATTAACAGCAAAGGACAAGTTAACTTGATGGGGGCTTGTAGCAGTGAGGCGAGTGGCAAGGGAGCAATCACCTTAAAGTTCAAGCGAGGTGAGTCCAAATAACAATGCCGAAGAATTGGGCAATCTCAATTGGAATTAACGGTTACAAGTATGCTAATATTCGACCTCTGAAGTATGCCAAGCAAGATGCACTTCTAGTCAGAAATTTTTTTCGCGATGATTTAAAGTTTGATCGAGTTCTATTGTTCTCAGATGATTCACCAGAAATTGAGGGTGAATCTACACATCCAGATCGAACACCATTGCTTCGCTTCTTTCGCATGCAATTTGAAAATCCCTTCATGAGCCAGGAAGATAGTCTGTGGCTATTCTTTAGTGGGCATGGTATGAGATTCGCAGATCGAGATTACTTACTTCCCATAGATGGCGATCGAGAGGCTCCTGAAGATACAGCTATTTGTTTAGACCATGTGTCGGAACGGCTCAGCCGTAGTGGAGCAGGTACCGTAGTAATAATTCTAGATGCTTGTCGTGATGAGGGACGCAAAGGACAAAGTTTTGGGAATGATTTATATGAAGGAATTACAACCATCTTTTCATGTAGGCCAAACGAGTCCTCGTGGGAAATTGACGAACCAATCTCACAAGGTGCATTTACTCATGCTTTATTAAGTAATCTCAAGGAGCAAGTCCAAGGGAACTGCTTAACAGTTGAGGAAACAGAATACGATCTTCAGAAGAGGCTCCGAGCTTTAAATCAGCAATATAAAAAACCCACCCAAACTCCACATATCAGGTGTGATTCTGCCAATAAGGCTAATCGTCTCTTATTACCAGAAAACCTATTAGCAAGAAGAAGCACCACCGAGTCGCAGTCTCAGAAAGCTAATCGGCAGAAGCGCACCTCCCATCGAAGAAGTACGAAAAACTTTTTGTTACTTAAAAGCAGTGCTGTAGAGGCTGAGGAAAAAGGACAATTTGAATTAGCCAGACAAAAATGGCTTCAAATTCTAGATGTATTCCCATCTGAACGGGAGGCCGCTATTCAAGCAATCGATAGAATTGCTGTTCGCCAAGCTTCTCAACCCTTTCTTTCCAATGTCGGAGAAGCAGCAGGACAATCACTAACTGATACTCAAGAAGAATTGATTATTAAGTCTGCTTCCATCACTGACACAGCACTTAAGATGGCTCAACGGAAACAAGAAGTGGTTGTGCCCTTCGTTCCAAATACACAACTCCATAGTTTTGTAGTTATAACTATAGATCGCAACGGTAAACTGGTCGAGTCATTTCAATCTCAAACTCATTGCTACATAGAGAAAATCGATAGTGAGATACTGGAGATGATTGTTATTCCAGGCGGTACTTTTTCAATGGGTTCATCCGGAAGGAAAACACTGCACAATGAGCTACCTATACACGAGGTTACTGTTCAACCATTCCTGCTTAGCAAATCTCCCATCACCAAAGAATTATGGAGAAAAGTTTCCAGCTTACCTAAAGTGCATCAAGAACTCAAATTGCGACCCTCTCTCCGTGGAAGCAAACAGCATCCAGTTGTAGAAATCTCCTGTTTTGAGGCGACTGAATTTTGTAATCGCCTCTCTCAGGCTACTGGGTTAGACTATAGGCTTCCAACTGAAGCAGAATGGGAGTATGCCTGCCGTGCTGGAACTACAACTCCTTTTCACTTTGGCGAAGCGATTACCTCTGAGCTAGCTAACTTCGATACAAAGCAAATAGTTAAAGTTGGAAACTTTCCATTTGCTAATGCTTTTGGGCTAATGGATATGCACGGCAATGTTTGGGAGTGGTGCCAGGATCATTGGCATGACAACTATCATGGGGCACCAACGGACGGAACTGCCTGGTTGGATAATAATCACAATCAAAGCCATGTTATGCGAGGTGGTTCTTGGCGCAACGAAGCTAGCTTATGTCGGTCAAGTTTTCGCTTGTCAGGTGCATTTGGTCAGGCATTCAACAATGTCGGCTTTAGAGTCGCGCGTTCGTTATAAACTAACTCTCCTTTCACATTGCTTACTTGTCAAGCTGTTTCATCATTTTGATACAGCCCATGACTTGTTGAAGTTTGGTTATCTTTTCTTTCGGCAGCAATAGTTCTTCGATATTCATAGGCTTGGGGCGTTCGTTCAAAATGAATATTCTTTAAAACCCCCTCTTTCCTAATTTCCTCAACAGCCTGTGCAATCTCATCTAAGGAAACCTTAAAGAAGCCTCGTCGCTCATTTGCCTTATTTATTCTTCTTGAAGAGAAGCGTTGCTGCAGACGGTTCAAGGTATCTAACGAATCTTCTGACAGAAATCTGAAATGAATGTCAAAGGGAAACGGCACTACAGGACTCATGCTACTAATATATTCATCTGGATTGCCGCTCTTCTTTGTCATACATATTCTATATACGTCACGTCCAAAGGAGCCAACATTAGAAATAATGTAGATGTAGCCCGCCTTTGTCATTGCCGCTTGCGAGTTTGCCTTCTCTTTATCACTAGTAGCCTCAGCTAGCTTTCTCTGCAATTGCTGAATCTGTAGCTCTAGTTTTTCACGCTCCATTCCCAAAACCAACTTTTCCTCCCGAAGCTTAATTTGAGCAATTTCCAGGTGTTGTCGGAAAGTGTTCTCTCTTTCTTCCGCCTCTTCAGCAGCTTTCATAAGCCTCTCTGCTCTTCGCCGCTCCTGATCCTCCTCACGAATAGCTTGTTCTCTAGCCCTTTCATCTAACCGCTCACATTCTGCTTGATATTGCAGTTGCAGTTCTTGAAGCTTTAGCGAGAGATACTTCTTAGTTATCTCACACTTGAAAACCTCTCCGGCTTTGTTCAGTTCTGCAACTGACTTCTTAATCTTTTTCTCAGTTTGTTCTACATTACTGGGTTTAACCTTCGAGATGAGATCAGAACATTCAGTATTAAATTTGTTTAGCATTAGTTTTAGAAAGTTTTGAGCCATTAGTCGCCCTTGCTTCTTGCTGCTCTCTACAATCCAGGTCTCATTGCAAACAGCGGCTTCCCTATCACGAATCATTCTTCTTTGCTCTGCTTTAACTTTTTTGATTTGGGCAGCGAAACTTCCCGCGTCTAGAAACTCGTACCTCGGCTGATAGAAACCGAAGGACTGAACATCCTCTTCTTCCTCA
>JBIKWV010000183.1:0-7398 GCA_044356135.1 Elainellaceae cyanobacterium | reverse complement strand
TCACGTTAGGCGTTGTAAGCAATCCCACCAATGGCACGGCGATCGCCAACAACAATAATACTCCCAACAATCCCTCTGATGACTTCATCACTTATACTCCCACACCTGGTTATGCGGGTTCTGACCGCTTCACTTACCAGATTGCTGATGGAAGGGGGGGCACGGCGATCGCTACTGTTAATATCATGGTCACTGGTGCAAATCTCGTGGGGACACCAGGAAACGATACACTCATTGGTACTGATGCTGTAGATACAATTGACGGCAAAGCTGGCAACGACCGAATTACTGGAAAAAAAGCAGACGACGTCCTGACGGGCGGTGGTGGGCAGGATCGGTTTATTTACAATTTAGGCGATGGACGAGATACCATCACTGACTTTGGCGGTTTTGGGCAGGGCAACAATCCCTCGGCTGCTACCCGTGCAGAGATTGATATCATTCAATTTCGAGGCACAGGTTTCACCGCTCGTAATATGATGTTGAGGACTGTTGGAGCTAATCTAGAAATCTCGTTCGCAGGAATTGCTGATACAACCCTCATTCTGCAAAACTTTAAACTTGAAAATCTGGAGAATGGCCCCCAACGGAACAATGCAACGCCAGCACTTGGCAACATTCTATTCGCGGGTCAAACCAGTATTCAAGATAGCTTTGATGTCTTTGATGCTGATTCCACTCGCAACACTGTTTTTAATCGCAACACAGTTACGTTTCTCAATCATCTCAATAACACGGTTGCAGGCTTTAACAACTCCAATGATGTCATCAACGGTCAAGACGGGAATGATAACCTGCTTGGTCGTAGCGGTAATGATTTACTACGTGGAGAGGCTGGCAATGACATACTAAACGGCGGCGCTGGTAACGATACGTTGGTTGGCGGTACAGGAGGCGATCGCTTTCTCTTTGCATCGGGTAGATCCTATCGAGCTAGCGATTTTGGAGTTGATGCGATCGCTGATTTCACGAGCACAGAGGGCGATAAAATCGTGCTGAGTCGCCAGAGTTTCAGGGCGTTAACGACTTCCGCGGCAAATAGCGTGAGTCCAAGTGACTTTGATGTCATTAATGTGCCAACGAACACAGCGGCGGCTCGTCTCTCCGCCAGAATTGTTTATAACCAGATGACAGGTGATTTAATCTATAACGAGAATGGAGCTGCCCCTGGTCTGGGTAATGGTGGAAGGTTCGCAATATTGACGACCCGTCCTGTCCTCAATTCTACAGACTTTTCAATTCAGGCTTGATAAACACTTCTCGCAAGGAAAATGCTTCGGCAATGCCAAGCTAATACCCTTAATTTGAGGTATGCAGGTGGTCAGGTCTTACCTGCTGCTCGTTCTGGAAGATTACCACAAAGGATTATCCTCTACTTTTGCGTTTTTCCTGTTTACGCTGCTGTCTCGCAATTTCAGCAGGTGTTTTGGGAAATGTGATGGTCATGTCCTGGTAATTCTCCAAATTCCAGGTTCTCAACTTAAAGATATGATCAATATCACCAACTACCTTGTATTGAGCTGATCTTCTCATTGTAAAGTCTGCCACTAGATCGTAATTTTCTTCGTTATTCTCAATTTTCACGGTGATGCTTCCAGGGTTATCTGTTAACTCCTTGGCGGCATCTCTCAGGCTGTTCAGGTCTTCCTCATTTGGTTGAGTGGACACCTGAATTCTCACCTGTACGGGCATAGGACCAAATTCCATGACAAAAACTCCATAGCCATTTAATCAGCAGTATTTGCTTCGTGAAAGCTCTCTGATGGTTCACAACAATTTCTGATCCACAAGGTGCTGAGGCTGTAGAAATCACCCTCCTGACTCAAATCAAACGCTCCTAACAGTAATCCCAGCCAAACTTCTACAATCGGCATTCCCAGTTTCGCCTGAAGATCGAGTAGTTGAATTGGGGCAGCTACTCGCTGAAGATAGTTTGCGATCGCCTCCACCCACTCCTCCACATTCTCCCCATGCGCCAGCTCCCGAATCTGTGCTGCCATCTGTAGCTCACTGAGCGGTTGTTCCTGTTCCATCTGGTCTACCCAGTGGAGAAGCGTCTCCTTATCCACCTCCCCAACAACAGAACCTTCTGGTCTGGGCGTTTTCTTCTTGCGGTTTGCCGGATACTGTAGCGGCTCTGGTTCTTCAAACAGATCCGTAACATCCAGCGATAGCGACTGAACAAACAGATCAACGCAACCCTCCAGATCGACCACTGGCTCCTGGGGATTATGCTGCCGTTCCCAACTGGAGAACAGCAGGTTGGCTCGTGCGGCGTAGACCTCTGAGAGCTGCATCAGCACTTCCCCAGCAACCGCCAGTTGTGCGGCAATCGGTTGGTCAGTGATGGTTTGCTCCAGGGCGGTGCAGAGCGATCGCACATCTGCCGTCTCTGGAAATTGGGTTGCTGTCTCCAGAGATTGCCACAGGTCGATCTCCAACTGTTGAAGCTCCATTACAGCCTCACTTCTGGATACAGCGGGCAGGGACGGATAGGGCAATTACTGGGATGCAGCTCTACTGATGAGCGGAAGCGTTCAACCTTGATGCCGCTGTGCTGTGAGAAAACATCCAGGATTCGCAGCAGCAGCGTCTTGATTTGCAGTTCGGTCAACCCCAGGCAGTGAACCGGCTCGATCTGAGCCACGCGATTGTTCCCTATCCAGAGTTCTGCGCCCAGGGCATGAAGCGGCGAGTCCTTTGTTGCTCGATACCAGTGGACGACAGCAGCGGGCACTGCCGGAGCCAGAACTTCCAGAGTCGCCACTCGGGTTACTGGGGCAGCGTCTGTTTCAGATATCGGCAAGTCTGCAAACTGGTCCCGTCGCCGTTGCTTACGAACATGGTTTCGGACTCCCCGGTGGCGGTAGTAGGAGCGCCGATTGTGGCAATACTTTGGATCCCAGCAGCCATCACCCTCAGCCCCATGACGCTTCTGGGCTTCGATGGAGTCCAGCTTGGAGCAGAGCCGACATTTTTCCTGATCAGGACGCGACATCACGCACCTCGGAGCGGGGCCAGTAATTCATCGACCCACTGCTGGTCAACCTCCGATAGCCTGGGTGGTGGTACAGACTGACGATAGTCAATGCGTCTGTCATACCCAGCCCGATCGCACACGCCCTGCACAATCGCCTGTAATTCCACCCACGGCTCCTCATCTTCAGGTCGTAGCGGCAGCGGCACACTGGGAATGGGTTCCCGCAGGTTAAAGTCATACAGGTCAGCTTGAGGACGTTGTGAACTACGACTGACAATGAGGCGATAGTCACTCGGCTGTACCTCTCCTATCATCGCCATTGGGATGCCTGCCCGTAGCAGATCAATTTCTACGAGATTGGAGAGACTGCCCAGAATTCGCCTGCGCTTGTTTTCGTAAGCCGTTCTGCCTTTTCCCTTCTGCTTGTTTTTAGGTGACAGCACCTCAATTACTGTAATGACCGTATCTGTGCCGACCTCACGAACTTCTAGATAGCGCTCTTTAATAGTGGTTGGCTGGGGTAAGAGGATGGAGCGGGGTTGCTTTTGAGTTAATGTTGCACCCGATTCAACTTCCAGTGGTCTCAATTGGTCGATTGACCGGGCAGCCAAGACAGCAGCATCTGGAATACCCACGAGAATCTCTTCTGGCTCCTCTTGGTCCTGGTAGGTGCGAGTCTCAACCTCAATGTAATAGTTGGGGCGCAGTTGAGGTGCTACCGTATCGGCGATCGCCACCATCAGCCGGGTGTGAAACGACGACCAGAAGGCTGGCTGTTCCAGGTAGGGATTCATGCCTGGGAAAGGCGACGGCATTTGTGAAACTCCCGCATTGCAAGGATTTTTATTTTGCATACCCTGCCTCATTTAAATCCAGTCGTGTATAAATATTGTGTATCTATACGACAGTGGCTTCAGGCTGCATTCGTTGTACATCTAAAACTCGTAATGAAATGGACTGTGATGCCGCTGCAGCCATTGTCTGCCAGTCTTCCTGAGTGAACATCTCAAGTAGGACAGAAAACACTTGTGGATTGATCGCCTGACTTACTTTGCCCACAGCAATGGTTTCTAGTGGCAGGCCCTCGATTGCGGTCTGTTGAGTTGGGGTAAGATCTGCCAGGTGATTGCGGAGCAATCGACGAGCGATCGCATAGGTATCGTTGAACCCCGCGCCCAAATTCCAGGACTCCATCCATTGCCGCAAGGCTGTAAACAGAATGGACTGAACTTTGACTTGCTGTCGTAAGTCACTCGATTGGGGTTCAGTCAGCGTGTTGACTGCCTCACTATACTCCCTCATTGCTAACCCTGCCTCCACCCGGCCTTCACTCTCGTCTTCAAGCTGAGCGGACGCGTGTAGCCATGCCTCGCTGTTGCACAGATCCATCAGGTCTCCGGTTTGAGCGTATTGGGCAGCAAGTGTGTTGTCATCCATTGAGCAATCTTCCTGCATGACGAAAGTAGAGTTAACGCCGGAGAAAACCATATTCAAAGTATACCAAGTCCTCCTTGTCTGGATCTGCTGGATACTCCGGCATCTGGTTTCGACGATAAAATTCCTCAGAATCCGGTAGAGCATGCAGCCCAACTCTGCCCCCATATCCTAATTCCAGGCTGCGCTGCCGAGCAAATAGCAGCAGGGTTCGCCCAACTCCCCGCAGCAATGGTGGATCTTCCAGTTGCCGCCGATTCCAGGGAGCTGATGCCAGGGCCTCAACGTAAACCAGTGGTGGGCGTTGGGCAAGCTGGGAGCGATGCCATTGCGTTTCAATCAGCATCAATCCCTGCGTAAGGTCATCGACTTCAATTGCATAAGCCTCATAACGGGCATCTTGATTGCCCCGTCGTAACTTGTAATCCCAATTCCAGTAACCATCAGACTGATCCGTTGCTCTCAAGATGCCTTTCCAGATGGTTTCAAAGTCCTCCAAATGGCGATCGCTCATTGAACAGAGCAATCCGGGTATGACTTCCCCAAAGCCACTTAATAGTTGAATGGACCGTTGCATTTCCAGAACTGAGGTAATTATTCGGAGGCTCAAGGCAGCTTCTTCAGCAGTATCCCATTCCAGAAGAGGTTTGCGGTAGCATCCGGGGCTGCTAAAACGCGCTCATACATTAATTCACCAGGAATCTCAGCGCAACGTTATGCCACTATCTTAATCTAGTCGTAGTTTAGTCGTATATAAGATATCGTTAAAATATTTTACATAAAATAAGATAGACTGAGGTTATTGACCTTGCGTAAAGGTATTCCTATGGTCTTTGGCTCAGAAGGACTCCCTGAGATTCGGCTGATTTCCACCACTCCGGCGTCTCCCAATCGAGACCGATCGCCAACGGATCTGCGCTGGCTTCGGGTGGAGGAGTTCTTTCAGGCGCGATCGCTCTCCCCCAACACTCAGAAAGCGTACCGGAGGGAACTAAAGCGGTTTCTTGGCTGGACCGATCGTGCCTGGTCAGATCTGACCCCCCGCCAGATTGCCCAGTTCAAAACCTATTTGCAGGGGCAGGATTTATCTCCTAACTCGGTCAATCGGGCGCTAACTGCCCTGATGAGCTTCTTTGACTGGTTTCGAGCAGCTTACCCGGAGCAAATTGCCCACGACCCAACGACGGCTGTAGAGATGGAGCGGGTGCCGCTGCCGCCTGCCAGGGATCTGTCAGAGGTTGAGATGGCTGCCTTATACCTGGCGCTGTCAGAACGAAGGGAAACGGAGGTGCGCGATCACGCCCTGGTGGCGGTGCTCAGTCATGGACTGCGGGCAGAAGAAGTGGTGAACCTTAACGTGGGTGATTATGACGGGGTACGCCTGACAATTCGAGAAGCGAAGGATGACAGCACGGGTACAGTGCCCCTCAGTCGTCAGGCGCGGGAGCAGCTAAATACCTATCTGGTTCAACGGCGCTCTGAGGAGGATGAGCTTCTACCTGACGCGCCACTGTTTTTGTCCTGTGGGCGAAATCGAGGAGGTCAGCGCCTCGGCTATCAAGGATTGTATTACACCATTAAATCGTTGGGGAAAATTGCTTCTGAGCAGGCTCAATTGGCACTGGAATATCAACAGGAGATAGAGCAGGATGTACGGGAATATGATTCTGAAAATCCGTGGTTGAAATTCAGTGAAGCGGAACTCAAACAGATTCTGTCTCTTGTTAATGTCCATCCCCACCAGCTTCGTCACACCTTTGCGACTGGCTTACTTTTGCGCGGAGTCGAAAGCCTCCATGCGCGAACGTTGACCCGTCATAAATCAGAGGCGAGTTTCAAGCGGTATGCGAAGCGGGCATTATCGGCTGCTGCTGAACGGGCATTCTACCAATCGATTGGTGAGGAACCTCCCGAATAAGAAAAAATTGAACGATTTTTTGAGAAAATGTCATAACGTTATGGACGGGATCGATCTCAACCCGTACACTATTGTTATTGACGTTTTTGGAAAGAACATGATCGTTACTACCGCATCATTTAAGGGCGGTGTGGGCAAGACAACAACGGCTGTTCATGTTGCTGCATTCCTGCAGAAAGACGGAGAAACCTTGCTGGTAGATGGTGACCCGAATCGTTCTGCAACCCGCTGGTCGAAGCGAGGAATGGGATTTCCGTTCAAAGTGGTGAGTGAGCAGCAGGCGGCGAAATACGGCAGGAATTTCAAGCATATTGTCATCGATACTCAAGCCCGCCCCGACGAAGAAGATTTGAAGGATCTGGTGGATGGCTGTGATCTCCTGATCCTTCCCTCAACGCCCGATGTGCTGTCGCTTGATGCGCTAATGCAGACGGTTCACCTGATGAAGGCGCTGGGTTCTGGAGACTACCGGGTTCTGCTAACTCGCGTGCCTCCCCCACCCCGCAAAGATGGTGAGGATGCCAGAGAGATGTTGGCGGAGGCAGGGTTCCCCCTGTTTAAGGGCAGAGTTCGAGAACTGGTGGCGTTTCAGAAGGCGGCCTTGGAAGGACTGGTGGTGAATCAGGTGAGCGATCGCCGAGCTGGAGTTGCCTGGAATGATTATGTTGCGATTGGACGGGAGATTTTGAATGGGTAAGTTTAACAAGTTGCTGGCTTCGCTTCAGGACGAAGAACTCGAACTTCCACCTCAAGAACCTTCTCAAAATGGTTCCAGGCTCCCGAAGCTACTTGCTAACGGGCGACAATTTATCCCGCGCGATCGCATCGTCCGGGATGAGAATCAGGTCCGCAAGTATTTTGATCCTGAAAAGCTCAACGGTCTGGCTCAGACCATCAGTGAAGAAGGAATTCTGGAGGATCTTGCAGCCTATGAGATCCCCGATCGCCCCGGTTACTATCAACTGGTGTTCGGGGAGCGCCGATTCCGCGCATCAGGGATTGCTGGATTAGAGAAAGTTCCAGTCAGGGTGATTGAGAAGCCCGACGAGAAGAAACTGCTCAAGCT
>JBIKWV010000181.1:0-7405 GCA_044356135.1 Elainellaceae cyanobacterium | reverse complement strand
GTTGCCTTTCCTCGTCAGTCAATCGAACAATGTATTTCTTTTGCATAAAGCACCCTCGCGCTTTATCCAACTTCGCCCATTGTGGCGGGTTTGCCAACCCTAATTCTTAAAGGTGACGCTGCACTAGAGCAAATTTTGAAAAATCCTGATATTGGTGGATTCGACAAGACTGATGTGCTTAAGAATCCCGATCGCCAGTCAATGGAAGTGAAAATTGAAGAGTTTCTAGCCGACAGCCATAAAGATGATTTGGTGTTACTCTATTTTTCTGGTCATGGGGTAGTAGATGAAGCTGGCAACTTTTATCTCTCTAGCCGATCAACCTGCTTGCATGAAAATCGTTTGAGAACTGCGACAGCAGTTAAGGCAAAAGACGTTCACAGTTGGATGACTGGCTGCAAATCAAAGCGACAGGCTGTAATTTTAGATTGCTGTAATGCTGGCGCATTTGCTAAAGGTTTGACCGCTAAAGATGTTGGGAAGATTGATATTCAAACACAACTAGGAGGAGAAGGAAGAGTAATCCTAACGGCTGCAACTTCGACTCAATATGCGTTTGAGCAAGACGGACTGGATTTATCCATCTACACCCATTACTTAGTAGAAGGCTTGGAGAAAGGAGCAGCCGATATCAATGGCGATGGTCAAATTTCGATTGAGGAACTGCATGAATATATCTCCAAGAAAGTAAAAGAAGCTGCTCCAGCGATGACGCCAGAAATTTACAACCTGGCGCGAGATACTGAGCCATTGTTGATTGCTCGATCGCCTAAAAATGACCCTCAATTGAGGTATCGACAAGCAGTGAGGAAGGTAGCAGAAGAAGATGAAGGAAATTTCGGCCCCATTAATCGCCGTTATCTAAACAGTTTGGGAAAAACTCTAAATTTAGATTCACCGATTACCCAAAAAATTGAAGAAGAAGAATTAGAACCTTATTGTAAACGCAAAGAAAAAGAAGCAGAATACTCCGCTGCATTTGTGGATGCAGTTCAACTCCGCTATCCGCTGAATGAAAAAGATCGCAATGCGCTCAAACGATTTCAACAGCTTTTAAGTTTGCGCGACGAAGATATTAACCGGATCGAACAAGCGGTTCTTAGTGAATGGCAGCTTCCATCTCCTCAACCAGCTCAACCCTCAAACTCTCCATCACCTACAATCGAACTCGCCTCAGAGAAAGGCATTGACTACACCAAACTACGCGATCTCTTGGAGGCAGGCGATTGGCGAGAAGCGGACGAGGAAACCTATCGGGTAATGATTCAGGCAGTGGGAAAGGAAGTGGGAGATTACTTCACTCCAAATGAGCTACAGAACTTCCCCTGCACCGACCTGAAGACGATCGACTCACTCTGGGTGAAATATAGCAACGGAAAATTTGGCTTTAGCGTTCAGAAAAAGATTTATGTCGAATGTGGCGCGAAATTGGATGGGAGTTATCCAGGTGATAAGATTTGGAAAGAATTCTGCATAAAGGTGGGTTGGATCATAGGTGTGGATGAGGTTCCCTACAAAAATCTCAAAGCCGATCCGGATCTTTCTCCTCCAGGAGAATTTCCGGGGCGGCGGCGGGGCGGTTTGGTTGGGTGGGTTGGGGGTGGTGGTGTTTGGTTGGTTGTATCTCTTCTCTCGCGCACAGACTTGTAGACTTTAGCAGATAAGCGCTTCAGACTTTCCTTAAGATTTATTTCCGACCTGTTTTCTACGGTGGAATGCTTTTTTTAACGATCCGTTACCTGGCACCCTTCCACGTTATTTTGGGTTTTAGATTTTGGATTTTGGATTGGTTGTTTTGTGAGATTTGGCGCGTAGCGTTTTGATCGACTGGACGGTCATTGCGACGATCTCATTCACTTCAGTCATTAAGCTTGTGAGCTTCGTTTCAGGCACTAACCCTGATTCCACCAGCAGTTCCATCCAGTAAAGGCACTCATCCGCTTCTTCCTCTACAATGCTCAACTTGGCAATCATATCGGCAGTAGATTTAGCACGACAGGCAGCCCGATAATTCGCACCCACCGAAGTCGCCGCTCGCAACAACTGTTTCCCAATCACCCCTGTCGAGCCACGTGACGGCAACGCCTCTACCAACCGAATCACCCGCAGTGCGATCGACTTTGTCCGCCGCTTAAACTCTGCTTCATCCAAAATCCAAAATCCAAAATCTAAAATCTAAAATTCCCAAACTTCCGGTTGTTACAGCGAACAGTGACGTGATAGCAATATCCCGGCTTTAATTCACGTTTGATGCGAGGCATTATTGAGCGGCATTGAGGACATTCTGGAGGAATTCTAGCGATCGCCCCAGCTCCTACAAAACGAACACCCCAACACCCCAGACCTCGGAGGTTTTGCAAAACCTCCGAGGTCTCTGCACGCGCCTACCGTACTGGGGGCGATCGCCAAACCTCGCCGAAACGCAGGTTAATATGTGAATATTGGATTCAATCTTCAAAACAATGCTTGAAGCTCAAGCGTCATCACCCACTGAATACCCACACATCGTTCTGAATAGCGATCGCGTTCCGTTGATTGCAGGAACGACCATGAAGGTGGTTGAGTTAGTCATGGCACAACGAGCCTACGGATGGACTCCAGAAGAAATTCACATCAACCATCGCTATCTATCCATGAGCCAGATTTACTCAGCCCTGGCTTACTACTGGGATCATCGGCAAGCGCTGGATGAGGACATCCAGCGGCGTGAGAGTTACGTTCAGCAGTTGGAGCAGGAGGCGGGTGAGTCTCCCTTTGTAGCAAGGCTAAAATCCCAGGGAATTCTGCAATGAGTATTGCTCTGTACATGGACGAGAATGTACATGGAGCCATCACCAACGGTTTGAGGCAGCGAAACGTGGATGTCTTAACTGTGCAGGAAGACGGTCGCAGTGGTATTCCAGACCCTGAAGTTTTAGACCGGGCAACTCAGCTCAACCGTGTATTGTTTTCTCAAGATGAGGATTTATTAGCTGAGGCAAAGGCTCGCCAGGTTCGGGGAATTCACTTTCCTGGAGTCGTTTTTGCTCGGCAATCAAAAGTATCGATTGGCACCTGTGTCCGCGATTTGGAGATTATTGCCAGATTAGGAGAACCGGGCGAGTTTGATAATCGGGTTCAATTCCTGCCGCTTTAGCCGCTTTAACGGATTAACGTTGCGCGATCGCCCTCACCTAACAATCCACAGGACTGCATGTTACAGTGCAACAAAAGCACATCCAGCCCTTCTGGAGGCGCATATGGTTGAAACACCCCACACTCGACCTCCCTTTGTTGAATATCCTGAAAGTGACGGTCAACCGATGACAGAGAGTGATGCCACACGCAATTACCTGGTGTATTGCGTCGAAGCGTTGCGGCTGTTTTTTCAGGGGCGATCGCAGGTTTACGTCTCCGGCAATTTGTTCATCTATTACGAAGAAGGGAAACCAGAAAAGAACCTCTCGCCGGATGTGTTCGTCGTTTTTGGCGTGAGCAAGCGGCAGCGCCGCAGCTATAAGGTCTGGCAGGAGGGCGGCAAAGTACCTGCGTTTGTCCTGGAAATTACCTCCCTCAGCACTCGCAAACAGGACGAACAAACAAAACCCAGACTCTATTCTGCGCTGGGAGTGCAGGAGTATTTTCAATACGACCCAACCGGCGATTACCTGACTCCCCAACTCAAAGGTCGCCAGTTAGTCGATGGGGAATACGTCCCTATCGCTGATGAAACCCTTGCGGATGGCTCTTTTTCACTCCACAGCCAGACTCTAGGATTAGATCTGCGCCTGTTGCCGGTTGAGGCAGGGCTTCCCGCTGCCGAACTACCCGTCCGTAAACTGCGCCTCTTCGACCCTCAAACGGGGGCAAAGCTCCTGAACTACGAAGAAGCAGAAGCCGCAAGAATCACCGCCGAACAAATGGCAACCGAAGAACGCCGCCTCGCTGAACAGGCAGAGCAGCGGGCGGCGCAAGAGGCACAACGAGCAGAGCAGGAAGCCCAACGAGCAGAACAGGAAGCTCAACGAGCAGAACGAGCGGAACAGCAGTTGGCTGAGCTACGAGAGTGGCTGCGATCGCAGGGACTCAACTCTAATCCGTAATTGGAGGAAACTCTGACCGAAAAGATCAGGTTCCCAGTGCAAAAGCTGAGACAAATCTCAGCGCGAAGTGCTGTCAGAAAAATGCTAGGGTTGGGGTCCAAATACCTTCATAATCTTTAACAAAAGCATTCTTTGTCCTCCAATGCCTCAGCCCATTCTCTACGTCGCCATCACCAACCACGGATTCGGACACGCCTCGCGCACCGCTGCCCTTGCCGCCACCGTGCAGGAACTTTGCCCGGAGGCACTGATCATTCTGGTCACCGCTGCCCCCCGCTGGCTGCTGGAATCCTACCTGCCGGGGGACTTTATTCACCGCCCCTGGTCTTTGGATGTGGGCGTTGTCCAGAGCGACAGCATTAAGATGGACAAGGCGGCAACCCTGACGCGACTGAAGGAGATTCAGGCGGATGCAAAGATGTTCATCAACGGTGAAACGAACTTTATTAAGTTGAATCGGGCGGGTCTGGTACTGGCAGATATTCCTCCGCTGGCGGCACCGATCGCCCACTCGGCTGGAATCCCCTGCTGGATGGCGAGCAACTTTGGCTGGGACAGCGTTTACCGTCCCTGGGGGGGTGAATTTGAAGAAATGGCCGACTGGATCAGCGAGTGCTTTGGTCAGTGCGATCGCCTCTACCGTCTGCCCTTCCACGAACCCATGAGCGCCTTTCCCAACATCATTGACATGGGATTAACGGGTGGCTCTCCCCGCTTTGCCCTGGAAGACCTGCGCAGCAAATTTAACCTCACCGCTCCCCAAAATCGCACTGTCCTGCTCACCTTCGGCGGTTTGGGGTTAGATCAGATTCCCTACGCCAACCTGGAGCAGTTCCCCGACTGGCAGTTCATCACCTTCGACCGCAGCGCCCCGGATCTGCCCAATCTGCTCAAGGTCACCGACGCCCAATATCGCCCGGTGGACTTCATGCCGCTGTGCGATCGCGTCGTCTCAAAACCGGGCTACGGCACTTTCTCGGAAGCATGCCGCCTCGACCTGCCCATCACCTCGATCACCCGCGAGGACTTTTCCGAAGCAGCGTTCCTGATTGAGGGCATCCAGGACTATTCCTATCACCAGGTGATGTCTCCCCAGGAGTTTTTCAAGGGCGACTGGGAGTTTCTGCGTCAATCGCCGCAGCCGCCCCGCAAATCGACGCCCCTGGATAAGAATGGAAATGAGGCGATCGCCCGCGCCATTCTCGACTACCTGCATTCGTAGAACCATGCCCCACTATCAGCAAATTCTTCGCATCCCCACCCAGGGAAAAACGCTGCAAAAAATCACCTCCAAAGTCGCCAGCGTGGTGGCCGATTCGCGCATCCAAACGGGGATGTGCAACCTGTTTCTGCGCCACACTTCCGCCAGCCTGATCATCCAGGAGAACGCCGACCCGGACGTGCTGGTAGACCTGGAACAGTTTCTCTCGAAGCTGGTGCCGGAAGGCTATCACTACGTCCACAGCACCGAGGGACCAGACGATATGCCCGCCCACATCCGCAGCGTTCTGACTCATACTTCAGAGCAGATTCCGGTGGGCAACGGTCGGCTGCTGCTGGGTACCTGGCAGGGCATTTACCTGTGGGAGCATCGTCAGCACAGCCACCAGCGGGAACTGGTGGTGCATGTCTGGGGGGATTAGAGGGGAGAAAGCCAGACCTCGGAGGTTTCTAAAACCTCCGAGGTCTTGGATGAGGCGATCGCCCTCTACTCCTGCAACATCACCTGAAATCACTCATCCTGCTGATCGCCATCAAAATCTGCATCTATCCCTGGCTAGTCGTCCTATAGCGACGGCATAGAAATAGGGATTTCTAGATTTCGATGTTTTCGGTATATCTTGAAGTCGCTATCCAGGGTCAGAATGACGCTTTGAGGATACAGTTCTGCCATTCTCACCAAACAAGCATCGGCTAAAGACATTGGTACATTTGCATAACGGCTCATTAATTCCTCAATGGCTTTCACTTCGTCTGAAAGACAGAAGTTAATCTGTACCGCTCCTCGACTCACGAGAGATAGTCCAGATTGTTGACTTTGAGAATCACGCTGTAACAGAAAACACGCCTCGGTAATAACTGGCTCACAGGTCAAAAGTGGCGTGTTGGCAGTGGTCACGGCTCCTTTTGCCCACTGATGAAATTGATCACCTTTGCTCAATAGTGCAACCAATACTCCTGTATCTAGGAGAAATTGGGGTCTCATGACTTACCAAAATCCTCCATATAGCTTTTGTTCGTAGAAAGGTCGGGTGGCAACCCTTCCAGAGAACCGATTAAGTCTCCAGCCATGTTGAGGAAGGAGAGAGATTCATCTGCTGCTGAAACTTGCTCAGAAGCGGCAACAGGAGACTCGTCAATGACCAGAACTACCTTAAACGTCCCAACGGGCAGATCATCAGGTAGCTGAATTTTGAGTTCTTTAGCAGGTGTGATTGTGGCAATGGTCTCAATGGTCTTCATCACAGGAATCCTGGAGCGTTAGCTTTACTGTAACAAGCATTGTGATGGCTGTCGCGCCCTTCTACTCCTGCAACACTGCCTGAAACCGCTCATCCTCTCGAATGCCATCAAGATTTACATCAATCGGAGTCCCATGACTTACCAAAGTCCTCCATATACAGCCTCCACAAATAGGATATGAACAGGGGGTGTGGGGGCGGTGCCCACCACGCAAGGGTTCCACCCCTGCACCCCGTTCACATCCTGTAAAGGATGGCTATAGCTTTTTTCGTGGAAAGGTCGGGTGGTAAATTCTCTAGAGAACCTGCTTTGGTCAAGGTGTGAGTAAAGGGCTGTAGCATATGCAGCAAAATCCTCACAAGTTCCTCAAAATGATTGCGTAGTCTGAAGATAAGCCCCAGCAGGAGTGTCTTCAGAGGTCGCTACAGCTTCCACATCAGATAGCTCCGGGGGTCGGCTCACCATTCACGAGGCAGTAGCCATGTCTACCTTCAACAAGATCCAGCACGCGACCGAAGATGCGCTTAAGTTTGTATGGGGCGGGTTAGTGCGAATCTTTTCGCCCACGGATGACGCCTACCCCAACTCCGGAGTTCAACCCTACGAGGGCGATCCTCCAGACCGCAAAAACCGTCACATGTAATTGAGTTTGGTTCGCGCAGATCTGCGGTTTCAGCCTGAAACCGCAGATCGTTTACTTTGGCAATCGGCAGTGTAGATCCGATTCGCCTGACTTTTGTTGCCACGAGGTATCCATGCAGCCCGTTCGCAAAATCAATGATGAGCTGGCGATCGCAGGGCAAATCACCCCCGACCAGTTGGCGCAATTGGCCCAGGAGGGTTACTCTTCCGTTCTCAAC
>JBIKWV010000182.1:0-7405 GCA_044356135.1 Elainellaceae cyanobacterium | reverse complement strand
TAGACGCCTAATGCGTTTTTGCTGGGGTCGGGAACGTCTCCTCCAATTCATCATCATCCATGTGTTTCTGTGGCGGGAAAAAGCGATCGCTCCCCTGTTTGATCAGGATGTACAGCACCGGAACCATAAACAAACTGAGGAAGGAAGCCACCAGGTAACCGCCAAACACCGCAGTACCCAGAGACTGACGGCTGGCGGCACCCGCACCACTGGCAATCAGCAGTGGGAAGAAACCCACCAGACCAGAAAGAGCCGTCATCAGAATCGGGCGCAGTCGTTCCTGAGACGCTTCGATCGCCGCTTCCACAATCGAGTAGCCACGCTCCCGCAGATGGTTGGCGTATTCCACGATCAGAATGGCGTTTTTGCTGGCGAGACCGATCAGCATCACCAGACCAATCTGACAGTAGACGTCATTGGCCAGTCCCCGTACCCACTGCGCACTGAGGGCACCCAGGATGGCCAGTGGCACTGTCAGCATAATGATCGCCGGATCAATGTAGCTCTCGTATTGAGCGGCCAGCACCAGAAACACCATCACCAGCCCAAAGCCAAACACCAGCAGCGCCTGTGAGCCGCCCTCCTGTTCCTCCAGAGCGGTGCCCGTCCACTCAAAGCCCATGCCGGGAGGCAGCACCTGTTGGGCGGTCTGCTCCATCGCGGCGATCGCCTGTCCTGAGCTGCGACCGGGAGCTGCTGCCCCCTGCACAGAGATGGAACGGAACAGGTTGTAGTGGGTGATGGTCTGTGCTCCGGTGGTGGGCGTCACGGTCACCAGACTGCTGAGGGGAATCATTTGATTCGTAGAAGATCGCACGTAGAGCTGCCCGATCGCCTCCGGGGTGGAGCGGAACGGCTCATCAGCCTGGACATATACCCGATAGCTGCGCTGATCCAGGTTGAAGTCATTGACATAGGAGGCTCCCAGGAAACTTTGCAGCGTTGAGAAAATGTCCTGGATGTTGACGTTGAGGGATTTGGCGCGATCGCGGTTGACCTCAATTGAGAGCTGGGGCGTGTTGGCCGAATAGGTAGAAAACACCCCACGCACATTGGGGTTCTGGTTGGCGGCACCGAGGAATTGATACAGGTTTGCCACCAGTTCATCCAGCGGTAGATTGCCTCGTCGATCCTGGAGCTGCATCTCGAAGCCACCGAATTCCCCCAACCCCTGGATCGAGGGTGGGTTCAGCGCAAAGATGCGGGCATCGGTAATGCCAAAGAACTGCCCCTGGAGCTGCTGAATCACCGATTGGACGGTCTGGCTTTTCTGCTGGCGCTCCTCCCACGGCTTCAGCAGCGTGAACATAATCCCCTGGTTAGGCGCAGCCCCTGCGAAGCTGAAGCCCGTCACCGCAAAGTTGGACTGCACTTCGGGTGATTTGCGGGCAATGTCGGAGGCTCTCGCTACAATATCTCTGGTGTAGTTGAGGGACACCCCTTCGGGAGCCTGAATCAACGTGATGAAATAGCCCTGGTCTTCCTCCGGCAAAAAGGCCGTTGGCACCAGACGGGAGACCCCCACCGTCAGCACCAGCAGACCGACAAACAGCGCCAGCACCCAGTACTTGAGGTCAGCGAGGAAATGGAGCGATCGCTGATACCGCTGCCGCATCGCATACTGGAATCGGTTGAACGGGGCAAAGATGCGAGCCATAATTCCCGTCTGTTCAGTGTGCTGCTTCAGCAGCAGCGAGGCCAGCATGGGCGACAACGTCAGGGCGTTGAAGGTCGAAACCGCAATCGAGAAGGCGATCGTCAGCGCAAACTGCTGATAGATTGCGCCTGTAGTGCCAGGGAAGAAGGCCACCGGAATGAAGACCGCCATCAGTACCAGAGAGGTGGCAATGACTGCTCCGGTTAACTCGCTCATGGCCTCTCTGGCGGCACGGACGGGGTGCATCCCATGCTGGACCTTGGTGGCGATCGCCTCCACCACGACGATTGCGTCGTCCACAACAATTCCGGTGGCCAGGGTCAGACCAAACAGCGTCAGTGTATTGATCGAGAAACCAAACAGTCGCGTGAAAATGAATGTCCCGATCAGCGAAACGGGAATCGTCAGGGTAGGAATCAGCGTCGTGCGCCAGTCCTGCAGGAAGATAAATATCACCAGCACCACCAGCACCACGGATTCCACCAGGGTCTGCACCACATCCCGCAGTGACTCATCAACAAACATGGTGGAATCGAACGCCACCGAATATTTCAACCCCGGTGGGAAGGATCGGCTCAACTGCTCCAGTTCCTGCCGCACCGCACGGGATGCCTCCAGCGCATTGGTTCCGGGACGCTGGGTGATACCCAGACCCGTCGCTTCGATGCCGTTATAGGTGAGAAACGTGTCGTAGTTTTCTGCCCCCAGTTCAACCCGTCCCACGTCCTTCAGTTTCGTCAGAGTGCCATTGTTTCCCGTAGACAGCACCAGATTCTCAAATTCTGAAACCGTCTTCAGGCGACTGTCGGTGCGCAAGGTGAACTGATACTGCTGATTTTCCGGTGCGGGTTGCTGACCAATTTGCCCCGCCCCCACCTGGATATTCTGCTCCCGAATCGCGTCCTCCACATCCTGCACCGTCAACCCGCGGCTGGCCAGCCGATTAGGGTCGAGCCACAGGCGCATGGCAAACTTGCGTTCACCAAAAATCTGAATGCCGCCGACGCCCCGGATGCGTTTCAGGGCGTCCAGCATGTACAGGTCGGCATAGTTGCTGAGGAACTGGCTGTCGTACTGATCACTTTCGGCGTAGAGGGCGATCGCCATCAGAAAATTGCTTGCCTGCTGCGTCACGGAAACCCCAGTCTGCTGCACCACATCGGGAAGTCGGGGTTCCACTCTCGCCACCCGGTTCTGCACATTCACCGCTGCAATGTCAGGTGACTGTGAAGCATCAAAGGTGACGGTAATTTGACTGGCTCCATTACTGCCACTGGAGGAGCTGATGTAACGCATCCCCTCCACACCGTTGATTTCCTGTTCCAACAAATTGGTGACGCTACTCTCAACGGTTTCGGCATCAGCTCCAGAATAGTTGGCGTTGACAACGACCTGAATCGGACTGATCTCAGGAAATTGGGCGATCGGCAAACCAGGTGCAGCAATCAAGCCCAAAAACACAATGATGATGGAACAGACAGATGTGAAGACAGGCCGTTTAATGAAGAAATTAACAAACATGGGTCAGAAAAATTATGGAGCTGGACTCGCCGCAGGTACCACTTGCACTGGCACACCGTCCTGGAGGTTCAGCAGGCCAGACACGATCAATTGCTCTCCCGATTTCACCCCCTCCAGCACCTGATAATTATTGCCCTGAAGATTCCCCAGCTTCACTGGACGCTGCCGCGCCACCTGCTGGGGTTGCCCATTTGTCCCCTGTCCCTGTTCCAGCACAAACACAAACGGCTGTCCGGCGATGCGAGTGATCGCAGTGGTGGGCACTAACACACTGGAACTGCTGTTCCAGATCACCCGTGCCCGCACAAACTGACCATCCCGTAGCGTTCCGCTATTGGGGAAGCGAGCTTTCGCCAGGATCGACTGCTGGGCCGTATTTACCTCCGGTGAGATAAAGCTAATGCTGCCGCGACCGATCGGTTTGCTCTGGGCGTCCAGAAGTTCTACGGGTAACCCCTCTCGCAGTTCTGGCCCCCGTTCCGCTGGGATAGACAAATTCAGCTCCAGCGCTCCATTCTGGATGATGTTTGTGAGCGTGGTGCTGGTCTGCACAAAGTCCCCCACCTTGACTGGAATATTGCCAACAATCCCGGCGATCGGCGCAACCACCCGTCGTTCAGATAAATCCGCTGTCGCCACATTGCGCTGAGCGCGGGCGCGATTGAGGGTGGCATTGGCCTGATCCAGAGCAGCAGCGGCGGCACGGGCATCTTCCTGGGTAGCTCTGAGGGAGGCGATCGCCGTATCCCTCTGGTTTCTTGCCTGATCCAGCGATTGCCGCGACAGTGCCCCCTCTGTGACTAACGCCTGCGTCCGCTGAAATTCCTGGTTCTGAAGTTGCACATTAGAACTGGCGCGGTCGCGGTCGGCCAGCGCCGCCCGCAGTTGGGCTTCAGCAGTGTTGCGAGCAGCCTGGGCGGCGGCGATATCGGCGATCGCACTGCCCACCTGTGCCCGACTCTGTTCTGCCCGCAGTTGCACAATGGGTGTGCCCCGCGACACCGTTTGCCCCGGTGCAACGTAAACGGCCACCACCCGTCCCTCGGCTTCAGGGCGCAGCGCCACTTTTTCTTCCGCCTCCAGGGCACCTACAAATTCTGAACTATCCTGAACGGTGCCGCTGTCAATGGGCTTGACCTGCACCGGGAATGCAGGTGGCCCTTCGCCCATTGCAGCAGGTTCTCTGCTGCAACTACTGACCAGTACGGAGCAGGCCAGTGCTGCCCCAACCAGCTTTCTCAAAGCAAATTTTTCTCTGTTCATGGAGATCCCCAGTGTTTGGCTATCCTGACAGAGACCCTTCAAGCAGTTACGACACTGTTCCATTCAGGAGCCTTGCGTAGCCATAACCGCTCCTGTTTGTGCCGCGACCGGGGGGCTTCAAATTGTTATCGCTATCGCCTGGAGTTAGGACAGGGTGCGGGGACGATCCCCTACCCAGGGTTAGAACCCTGCACTCCGTCCTAACCGCCGTGGCCACGACGATTACAAGTTTCCGGGGGTCAGACTTCCAGCGCGAAGTATAGGGGGAAGTATAAGGGGAGTGATTGAGGCTGACTTCATTCTTGTGGGTGATTCATAGTTCAGAAGAACTGGGCGATCCAGATGGTAATGCTATCGAAGTCGTGATCATCCACCACTCCCATTGTGGGGTGGGCATTTTGCCCGCCCTATATTCTGGGCAGGCAAGATGCCTGGGTGCATCCCACTTTTGCAAATTTCAAAACCCAGTTTTGCGAGTGGCGCGGGCATCTTGCCCGCCCTATATTCTGGGCAGGCAAGATGCCCACCCCACAAGGTGAATGCTCTGGTGTCGAACCAGTACAAATCTACAAACTTTCAGATTGCCAAAAATCTTGATGAACCGCCAGAATCTCGGCTTCGACCTCTGCAAAAGGCCCCCACACCTGGATCGCTTTCTGACCGTGGGCAAAAACGGTGCGGCTGGGGAGATTGAGGGTGGGATTCTGAGGGGCGTTTCCGGTTAAGGCCAGCAATCGTGTTTCGGGGATGCCGTAGACTAACCGTCCCACATTGCCCCAGTAAAGCGTGGCAGCGCACATGGCGCAGGGTTCTGCAGTGGTATAGAGGGTGCAGTTCCAGAGGTAATCAGGACTGAAATTTGTGCAGGCCGATCGCACCAGGACTGACTCTGCATGGTTCACCGTGTCCACATTGCCCTGTTCCATCAAAACCGTTGCATTGTCAGGTGCGACGAGGATCGCGCCAAACGGATGGTGGCCAAACTCGCGGGCACGGATTGCCACCTGATTGGCTCGTCGCAGATGGTGCAGCATTTGTTCATGGGTCGGGTCGGGAGAGGTGCTTTGCGGGTTATTACTCATCAGGCTGTCTGCGTCATACGAAATAGAGGTGCGGCAAAGCCGCACCTCTATTCATCATCCTATTTGACGCGATGTGCGACTTAAAACCCAGAACCCATAAATTTTCTGGAGCGATGGGGCACTCAGTGCCCCATCGTTCCAGAAAATTTATGTGAGCTGCATCAACCAGGCATCATATCCGCCCTCCGATCGCTCACCCAGTACCCCCAGTGTCTGCCCGGTGACGACCACCTGCCCACTGGGACCAATCGCCACCCCATAGGCTTCGTCATCGGTGCGGGTGCCAATCAACCGCGCCTGCGTATTGTTGCCCACGGCATCAAACTCCATAAGATAGGCATCGGAACCACCCAGCGGTCTTTCGTTGAAGAAGCTGCTGTTGCTTTCGCCCACCACAAAGATCCTGCCGTTGTTGCTGACCGCCACGCCCTGAGCCTCATCGGGGCCAGTGGTGCCCAGTCGGCGCTGCCAGTTGATCGCCCCCCGGTTGTCCAGACGGGTCAGATAGCCTGTCTTTGCGCCCGTAAAGTTGGAGACCGCATAGGCGTTGCCGTCCCGGTCAACGGAGATCCCCCTGACATAGCCAGCGCCTCCTCCTGCCGCTCTGGGGAGCGACCGCCGCCACACGCTGGCCCCATTGGTTGCGTTCAGCATCGCCATCATCGGTTCACCGCCCCTGAAGGGATTATCCAGATTGAGTTGGGCCACACCCCGGCTGATGCCACCCACATAGACGTTGTTATTGCGCACGGCGATATCAAACAGGGCGCTGCTGGTGTTGGCGGTGGGGCTGGGGAGATTCACCGTCCAGCGATCGCGTCCTGCCGATGTGAAGCTCTGCACCACCGCTCGGCCACCGCCCCCCAGACCGAGGTTCATGAAGCCCGAAGTGTAGACATTGCCAGTCGCATCCAGTGCTACCCCGGTGATGGCATCAGCGACAAAATTATTGCCAATAAATCGACGCCAGAGCAATTGCCCATTTGGGTTGTACTTGGCCAGAAATCCATTGGTGCCGACGCCTCTGGTGAGGGCATCGGTGCTGCCTCTGGCCGCATCTCGCACCCCCACAACGTAGTAATTATTCGCGGTATCAACGGCGACATCATAGGCCAGGTCTAAGCGGGACGATCGCACCTCATTCAGTACCCGGAACCAGAGACGCTGCCCGGTGGGCGAATATTTTGCGACGTAGGGATCCCGATCATCGCTGCTGTCCACGATACTCCTGATGGTTCCCGTCACATAAACGTTGCCCTGGCGATCGACCGTGGTGCCATAGGCATAGTCATTGCCGCTGCCGCCGAATTGCTGCACGGACGGTTGAGCTGTCGCAGAAGCCGTTGCAGCAGCAGCAGTCAGGTTGCCCAATTGCTGTACCCAGTTTTGCTGGAGAGGGGCGATGGGGTTGGGGGTGAGATTGGCCTGCAATCGGTAAGCTGGGACAGTGGTGCGCCAGAACACGCGCAGAAAGTACTCCCCCGGTTCCAGATTGAGACTGAAGCGGTCGATCACGTTGCGTGTTCGAGCCGTCCTGGCCAGAACAGACAGATTTTCCCTCCATTGGGCTGCGGTCAGATTCTCCAGGGGGATATTGCCGATCCGGTTCATCACCTGTGCTCGGTTGCCCTTGATGCGCAGCAGTTCTACGTCGGCATCACCGCCCAGATAGGAGATCAGAAGTTCGGTATCCAGCCTGCTCCGTTGTCCAACGAAGAACCGATATACATCGCTGCGATCGCTCGTACTTAAGGAGTCCCGAATGGTATAAAGCCCCCTGGACACGTAAGCCATTCTGGATCGGGTCAAAGTATTTCCGGCGACATCAGATTGCATCATGTTTCCCTACGTACTGTGCCACGAAGGCGTTCCGCTACAGGTT
>JBIKWV010000180.1:0-7436 GCA_044356135.1 Elainellaceae cyanobacterium | reverse complement strand
CGCAAAACTAGGATATACCCCAATGATTGCTGGACTTTTGTTTCTGTAATGCCGTGAAACGCTCTCTACGAGAGCGTTTCACGGCATATTTAATTTGAGCTTGGTTTAAAACCCGCTGGATTCTTTTGCGTGCGCGAAGCGCACGCAAAAGAATCCAGCGGGTTTTAAAGCAGCCACTAGTGGGTCATTGGGTATGGGCATAGCCACATCTCTGTAGGGTGGGCGTCCCGCTCGCCCAGACGGGCAAGATGCCCGTCCCACACAATGAATGGCGATATCCATGCCAAATGACCCACTAGTGGGTCATTTGCTTTGCTCATCGCCATACCTCTGTGGGGTGGGCGTCCCGCCCGCCCAGACGGGCAAGATGCCCGTCCCACACAATGAATGGCGATATCCATGCCAAATGACCCCCTAGTGAATGACTGCAAAATCCTTAATCCCGTGATGCCCGATTCGTCTGGCATGACGTCGGGTGAATTCGCTCACCGAAGGGTTGCCATCCGGGTGAATCAGGCCCTCCGCCTGCCGCCACAGCTCTGGTGAGGCCACCTCTACCGTGTACTGGCGATCGCCCACTTTATGGATGTGATACCACTTGCGTTGCTGACACTGTTCACACCAAAATGCCTCCAACCATTCACTATCTAGTTGAACTGCTGTGTGAGTAGCGATTAACAGAAGCGATCGCTGACGACCCATCCCACGCTGTTGTAGATCTTTGGCGCAATCGGTAAATAATCTATGTTTCTGACTGACGCTATCGAGATGGCAGCCGTGAATTGGACAGTAGATAGCACGTCGCTGGGAGCGTTTACGATTTCGGTCACACCTTCTCTGCAAAAGAACTTCCTCCCGGTGCAGAAATAGCAAAATGGAAGCAAGTTTCGGGGAGGGACTGAGATCAAAATGACCGTCAAAGTCCGGCTCCTCTAACTAAAAAAATCAGTGTTTTGGCTGATCAAATTTTGTTCGGTTTGGATAGTGCGGTGGACGCCCCGCCTGGATCCCGACTCCTCTTTTCTATACGTGAAGAGTGAGAAACAAACCGGAAAAAAACGTAGAGAATCTGGGGCGATCGATAATTCCTCTGTGAGCCATTACAGACAATCTGCAAGACAGGTAGACTTCACAAACTGACCTACTTTCAAGTCAAAAAGTCAAGTTAAAAAGAACAGCGTCTTGCTCCGTATTTCCCGATAGCGTCACCCCGGTTTAACATAATCATTCACAAAAATGCGCCATATGTGAACATTCTCCCCCGTGCATTTACGGTTTCTTTATACTACTCCGTAATTTCACCTAATTTCTACACACTGGGACAACAGTCTCTGTCCGGATCAATTTCTACTCCAGTGTAAGAATTTGTAGGGTTTGCGTCCTTGCCTCTATGTACTGCCGTGGGTACGCCCCTAAACCCCGTAGTAGCGGCAAATATTTTCTGATTTTCATCTTTGCTGAACCACCTCTTTCAGGGCTACCCATTGACGTAGCCCAGCCTATCCCTATGGTTTTTTTTTCACATTTGAAAGGTTTGAAGGCTTCCTTTGCAAAGACGACTGCCTGGAATGCTGCAAAGATCGCCCCACCTGAAGCAGCCCGGTTTCGATCCAGGTCAGGCTATCCACACCCCGATCACACTCCTGCCACATCATGCAATGAAACGCAAGTGCCCATTCGATTAGCAATCCTTAACCAGTTTTTCCCCCCCGACTTTGCCCCCACCGGGCAACTGATTGAAGAACTGGCTCACCAACTGGGTAAACAGGGCGTCCATGTAGAAGTGTTTACCGGACAACCAGGGTATGCCTTTCAATGTGAGACTGCACCGCTGGTCGAGCAGATTGACCGGGTGAGAATCCGGCGATCGCGCACAACCCGACTCTGGTCAAAACGGATTCGAGGCAAGACCATTAATGGTCTGATCTTCTGTTTGCGGGGAGCACTGCACCTGATGCGATCGGTCCGTCGCAACGACCTCTTTCTAGTCACCAGTGCGCCCCCCTTCTTGCCAGTTCTGGGATGGTTTGCCCACCTGATTTCCAGACGCCCCTATATTTGCCTGATCTACGACCTCTACCCCGACATTGCCATCCAGTTGGGGGTGGTTTCCCATCATCACTGGGTAACTCGCCTGTGGAATGCCGCCAATCGCCTGGTGTGGCAACGGGCGGCGCGGCTGATTGTGCTCAGCTCGAGTATGAAAGCAAGGATTGCCCAGCGCTATCCAGATCTGGAAGACAAGCTGGTGGTGATTCACAACTGGGCCGACCCAGACTGGATCGTACCGTCTGCCAAACAGGACAACTGGTTTGCCCAGGAGCATCAACTGGTTCAAAAATTTACCGTTCTCTATTCCGGCAACATGGGACGCTGCCACGATCTCAAAACCGTCCTCAATGCCGCCTATGAATTGCGTCACGAACCGATTCAGTTTGTGTTTATTGGGGATGGGGCCAAGCGCAAGGAGTGCATAGAGCAGGTGCGCAACGCCAATCTGGATAATGTGCGGTTCCTTCCCTACCAGGATCGACAGAATCTCCCCTATTCCCTGACCGCCTGCGATCTATTCCTCGTCAGTATCGACCAGGGCATGGAAGGTCTCGTCGTCCCCAGCAAGCTCTATTCTGCCCTGGCCGCTGGACGACCCATCGCTGCTGTCTGTGAGACCCACTCCTACCTCACCGAATTGCTCCAGCAAGCCCGCTGCGGTGCCGCCTTCACAAACGGGGATGCCCTCGGTCTGGCCCAGTTCATCCGCCAGCTCAGCAACAGCCCGGATCAGGTTGAACAAATGGGCGGCGCAGGCCGCTGGTACCTGAAGGCTTACTTCACACCAGAGACGATCGCTTCCCAGTATCTCGATGTTTTTCAGAAAACCCTCTGGGAAACTCGCAGTCTCTAATCTGAGAGGAGAAAGCAGCCGGGGGGGATTGCCCCCGGCTCCTTTCTCCTCTCAGTTAAAACGCCAAAAGCTGTTCCGCCCGCGCAGCGGGCGGAACAGCTTTTGGCGTTTTAAATTAATTGTCCTGGGGAGTGCGATCGCCCGTCCGGTGGTAGTAGTTGCGATAGTAATAGTCGTAAACCGCCGGATTGCCGCTCTTCAGACGGTTTGCCACGATTCCCAGAATTGGGAGTTGGGCAGTGCGAATGGCATCCAGCGCCTGCGCCAGCACGGTGCGGTTGGTCTTGCCCATACTGGCAACGAGAATCATCCCGTTCGTATGAGTGGCCAGCAGGGTGGCATCCGCCAGTCCCGTTAGGGGCGGCGCATCAAAGATCACCAGATCAAAACTCTGGGGCAACTTTTCCATCAGATAGTGCATCTTCTGGGAAGACAGTAGCTTAGTAGGGTCAGGGGGAATTTGTCCGGCAGGCAGAACGTAAAGATTCGGCGACTGCGGCGCTGACTGGATCACATCCTGTACCGGAATTCGATTGGCGATAAAGTCGCTCAGTCCCTTCAGATTGTGGACACCCAGCAGTTTGTTCACAGTGGGGTTGCGCATATCTGCATCCACGATCAGCACCCGCTGACCCATCGTGGCCGCCGCCTGCGCCAGATGTACGGAGACAGTGGATTTTCCGTCGCCCGGTAGGGCAGAGCTGACCAGAACGGAACGAATCGAGCCATCGGAACCCAACATGCGCACATTGGTGTGCAGCAGGTAGAACGCCTCCCACAGGCTGGAACTGCCGTAGTAGCCGTGGGGGGTGCTGCGACTGGAGGCGGGCAAAAGCTTTGTCAGGACTCGTTTGAACGGCGATCGCACCGGGCGTTCTGCCGGAGCCGACTCATCACTTTCCCCCGACCCCATCTCTGCGGTGTAGGGAATACTGCCCAGCAGCGGCAGTTTGGTGCGCTCCTTCAGCTCTTCGGGGGTATGGAATACGTTGTCCAGCTTATCCACCACCAGCGCCACACCCACACCTGCCACCAGTCCCATGACCAGTCCTATAATCAGGCTGCGATCGACATCTGGCGAAATCGGGAACAGCGGCTGCACGGGGGCAGAGATGAGCTGCCAGGGAATTTCGGTCTGGGCGGCCTCCACCTGCAACTTCTCCCGCGTCGCCAGGAATCGATTCAAACTATCGATCGCCACCTGGAGTTCCCGCTGAAAGTCAGCATAGCGTCGCGCCAGTACGGGTAATTCCTGGATCTGTTGATCAAGCTGAGACTGGGCGCTGGCGATCGCCTGACTCCGCACCTCCAGTTCCTGGATCTCGGTGGCCACCTGCGCTAACTCTCCCCCCAGCACCCGGCCTGCCTCCTGGCGCAGCAGCGGCAGCAGGTTGTTACGTTTCTCCTGCAGTAACCGAATTGCTGGATTAGCAGTCTGGAAACGGGTCGATTCTTCTGCAATTTTGACTTCAACCTCGCGCAGTTCGCTCAGCAGCGATTGGTACGGGGCTGAGTCCTTCAGCGCTGCAAGGCCACCCTCCTCACTCTGGAGTGACTGAAATCGGGAAACGACCGCCGCCAATTCCTGATCCGCTCGCAGGCGCTGCTCCGCCAGTGCTCCCCGCTGACCCGTGAGCTGTTGCCCCTGACTATCGGGGTCAATGAATTCATTCTGCTGTCGAAATGCCTGGAGTTCCCGCTGGAGCTGGTCTACCCGGCTTTGCAGTTGAGGCAGTTGCTTGTCTACAAACTGAATTCCCTGGCGCAGGTTGGTCTGCCGCTCCTGCAGGCTGTAGCGCAGGTAGCCCGCTGCCAACTGCTGCAACACGAAATGTACTGTCTCCGGGTCGGAGTTGCGGAAGCGCACATCCAGAATTTTGGTTTCCTGCAACCGGGCGATCGCCAGGTTGTTGATCAGCACCCCGTAATTCAAACCGGGATAGCGTCCCTGGATTTGTTTCAGCATCCCGTTGATCAGCTCCGGGCTTTGTAACACCTGAATCTGGGTGGGATAGTCCAGCCCTGCCCGCCCAATGTTTTGCCCACCAACGGTCAGTTCCTCCAACTTCTGGTCTGCGGTGACAGGTTCCACCAGAATCTGAAAATTGCCCTCATAGAGGGGCGTCTGGGTCAGGGTTGTGAAGCTTTTTGTGGCAAATACAACCAGCGCCACGCCAACAATCCACGGCCAGCGCCGCCGCACCAGCGCCAGCGCCTGAGACAGTTCTTCTCCGTCCTGCTTCTCAGCAAACAGGGAAGGCGGTTGCAGCGGCAGCGGCGATCGCGCCGGATATTTGCCGTTACCATTGCCATTGCCGTTGTCGGGGGCGATCGCAGGACGATAGGGGAGGTGCTCCATGAGATGGCCAGAAAGGAATAGGGGTCAGGGAAAGAATGTCAGGAGGGTAGGTAGAGACGTTCAATTGAACGTCTGAATCGGATTAAAACAGTCCAACCAGGGGCAGAATTCTGAAAATGGGGCCTAAAACACTCTCCAGACCATCGGAGAAGCGAGCGGCTCCAGAGCGTCCGATCAGGATCACGTCGTTATTGCGCAGTAGAGGATTCCGCTGGTCACTGACGTTCTGCGCCAGATCTACCTCAATGCGCTGGCGGGTGACGGTACCGTTGGGGTTGAGCCGCACCAGTTCGACGCTGCGTCCGGCCCGACGGTTAAAGCCGCCTGCGGTCAGCAGCGCCTGGTTCAGCGGTGTGTTAGGAGCGACGGCAATTCTGCCGGGGTTGTTTACCTCACCCACGACGCTGACATTGATCTGGCTGGGGGAGAAGCTGGCGCTGGCCAGTTGGGTTGCCTCTGCTGGAGTCATCGCAGTGGCAGTGGGAATCACGATCGTGTCGCCCTGTTGCAGCGCCAGATCCTGCTGCACATCGCCCGACTGGAGCAACTGCCACAGGTTGATATTGATCACCTGAGGACTGCCGCTACGGGTGGGGCGGCGCACCTGCACCTGACGAATATCCGCCGTTGCGGTAATTCCCCCTGCGGTCTGGATGGCCTGGGTCAGGGTGGGCTGTCCACCTGCCTCACCTTTCACCTCCAGGCGATGGGTGCCGGGACGCTGTACTTCCCCGACGATCGCCACGTTCATCGCAGTCTGGGCCGTGGCTGCGAAGTTGGCGGCGCTCAGTTGGTTGGCCTCCGCCAGGTTCACCTGACGGCTGGCGGGAATCAAAATGCTATCGCCATCCCGCAGGGTCAAATCCTGCCGCAGATCGCCGTTTTGCAGCAGATCCCACAAATTAACAGTGATCAATTGGGGGGCGGCTCCTCGCCGGGGTCGCTGCACCTGCACCTGCCGCAGATTGGCGGCCTGGGTCAGCCCTTGCGCGGCCTGGATGGCCTGGACGACGCTGGGGAACTGGCGATCGCCCGAAAGCGTCAGATTATAGGAACCGGGCCGCACCACCTCTCCGGCAATGCTGACCCGCAAGGGGCGGGGCTGCACCAGCGTCAGCGACACCAGCGGGCCACGCACCAGCGGGCGATAGCGTTCAGCGATGACGCTGCTGGCCTGCTCCATCGTCATGCCATCCACGCGCACATTGCCGATCAGCGGCAGGCTCAGGCTGCCATCCACCAGTACCTGCCGTTCACCGCTGTATTCGGGTACGTTCATCACATCCATCCGAACGCGATCGCCCGCGCCCAGGGTGTAGGTTCCGTCCACTGCCGCAGCGGGAATTCCTGCTGACAGAGATGCGATCTGAAACGGAGCGGTCGGCATTCCCGGTGTCGCGCTGGCGTAGGAACTGTTCACGGTTGCGTCTGGGACGGTGGAGATGGAGACTGCTGCACCCGCCGGGTCAGATATTTCCTCAGCAGGAGCCGCGATCGCCTCGTCCAGCACTGCTTCGGGGGCAGTGTTTTCTGGAGTATCGCTGACTTCAATGGGGTAAATCGTTCTGGGGGCAGTCCCGCCTGAATTGACTGGGGGAGTTGCGTCAGATGGGGCGATCGCCGTATCCATCGGTTCCACTTCGTCAGGGGTGCTTGCGAGCGGGGCTGTTTCGACGGGGTCGGAGGCTGTTTCAGGGGCGTTGCGATACTCGGAAGGGGCCGCAGCCGAATCAACTAAACTTGGGCCGCTGAAATCGGGAATGGGCGGTGTGACCGGAGGAACAACACCGGATTCTGGCAGCAGAGGGACGACAGGTGAGTTTGGCCCCCCTGCCTCCGATAGGGCAGCGGGGGCATAGGAGTCCGCAGGCAGAATCGGTTGTGGCTCGTTGTTCTCAGCGGCAGGGGTGGCGGTATTCGCTGAAAGAGGCGTGGCGGTAAGCGTTTCGGGAGCTGAAATGTTTGAGATTTCGCCTGTTGTCGTGGTGGTTGGATTGGGGGTAGTTGGATTGGGGGTACCAGTGACGCTGGTTGCAACGCGGGTCGCTTCAGAGATGGGGGTGGTGCGGATCGATCGCGCCACAATTCGATCCAGCGGCAGCATTGGGGTGGCAGGGATGGCGATCGACGGCAGTTGACGAGTGGTGGTCGTCAGGCGAGGGGCGACGTAGC
>JBIKWV010000179.1:0-7438 GCA_044356135.1 Elainellaceae cyanobacterium | reverse complement strand
ACTGCTGACGCCGCTGGTGCCGATGCTGTTGCTGGGACACCTGACTGGGGTATTACCACCAGCATGGGAACGATGGATGCTGGGGATTTGGGCCATTCTGATGCTGGTGTTTGCGATTCGCAAAATAATCCAGCCGATCCCACCAGACATTGGAGACAAGAGTGTGTTTGAGTATCTGGCCCATCGGTAATGAAAAAGGGGTGTCATATGACACCCCTTTTTCGTTATCTTGCGCCCGCCAGACTGGGCGTTGGTGGTTCTTCCACCATCCACTCGGTGTGGAAGCTGCCGGGTTTGTCTACGCGCTCATAGGTGTGAGCGCCGAAGTAGTCGCGCTGTGCCTGAGTCAGATTTTGTGGCAGGTTGGCGCGACGATAGCTGTCGAAATAGTCGAGGGATGCGCTGAAGGCGGGAACGGGGATACCCAGTTTTGCAGCGGTGGCCAGCACCTCTCTCCAGGCACCCTGGCGATCGAGGATGGTCTGCTTGAACTCAGGGGCCAGCAGCAGGTTGGGCAGGTTGGGATCGTTCCGGTAGGCATCCTTAATCTTGTTGAGGAAGCCAGCGCGGATAATGCAGCCGCCCTTCCAGATTCGGGCCATTTCACCCAGATCCAGGTTGTAGTTGAACTCCAGAGAAGCTTTGTGGAGCAATGCCATGCCCTGGGCATAGGAGCAAATCTTGGAGCAGTAGAGGGCATCACGCACCATGTTGACGAAGGCTTTCACATCACCTTCGTAACGTCCACCAGGCCCGGTCAGCACTTTGGAAGCGGCAACCCGTTCTTCCTTATAGGAGGAGATAATGCGGGCGTTGACTGCTGCGATAATCGTGGGAATGCTGACCCCCAGTTCCAGGGCGCTCTGCACGGTCCAGCGGCCCGTTCCCTTCTGACCAGCAGAATCCATGATCAGATCGACCAGGGCTTGCCCCGTCTCAGCGTCGATCTTGGTAAAAATGTCAGCGGTAATTTCGATCAGGAAGGAGTTGAGTTCGTCGGTGGTATTCCACTCGGCGAAGACTTCGTGGAGTTGGGCGGCGCTGAGACCAGCAACGTTCCGCAGCAGGTCATAGGCTTCTGCAATGAGCTGCATATCACCGTACTCGATGCCGTTGTGCACCATTTTCACGTAGTGGCCGGAACCGCCAGGACCAACGTAGGTGACGCAGGGGCCGTCGTCCACCTGAGCGGCGATTTTGGTCACGATGGGTTCAATCTCGCGGTAGCCTGCTTCGGTGCCCCCCGGCATCAGACTGGGGCCATTCAGGGCACCTTCTTCACCGCCACTGACGCCCATTCCCATGAACCGGAACCCGGTCGATTCCAACTCCTGTACTCGCCGCTCGGTGTCGCTATAGAGGGAATTGCCACCGTCGATAATCATGTCGTCGGGATCCAGCAAGGGCCTGAGTTGGTTGATGACCGCGTCTACCGGACCACCCGCTTTCACCATAATCAGAATCTTGCGGGGTCGCTCCAGGGACTGGACGAAATCTTCTAAGCTATAAGCCGCATAGAAGTTTTTCCCCCTGGCGCGGGTATTCATGAACTTTTCAGTGACGGACGAAGTTCGGTTATAGACGGACACGGAAAAACCATTGCGCTCAATATTCAACGCCAGGTTTTCACCCATGACTGCGAGACCGATTAACCCAAAACTCTGTGCCATAAAAATCTGCCTATCCGGTTTACTTCTGGACGATGCCGAGGTTGAAGGTGGAATGAGATGCTGTCTTACACGGACTGCACTTCAGAATCTGAGATCTGGAAGCATTGAGCGATGCCACGTTCAAGTCAAATGCATGAAGTGTCTGTTATCACGCTGAACCGATACAAAGATAAATCCAGGGTAGTCAACTTTTTGGGGTGGAGAATCTGCCCAAAGGTTTTCTTTATGCCTATTCAAGGGTTGTTCCGGGGATCAGCGATCGCCGTTTCATTTCTTTACGAATCGAGAGCTTCGGTAATTTCTGAGTTATTTTAATGAAATGCTAGATTTGAACACTTTGTTTGAATTTTCGCGATCGCACTGCATCGGCATCTGTGCCTTCCTGGTTCCCGCCAACCTGCTGGCGACGCTACAAACCCTCATCTTTGTTGGTACTGGCCGTCCAGTCATTCAAGTAAATTTAATGACCGCATTCGCCAGTTTGTATTCTGGGCTGATGGTGCTGCATGTTGCCACCTGGTTGATCATTGGTGTCGTCATGATCCCCACTTTCGTCTTACTGTCATTGGGGACAGTGTGCCTGGGGATCAACCTGTGGGCGATCGCCCATTCCCGCAGTATGTCTACCCTGCTGCGCTGGCTCTGGCAGACAATACAGGCCCGCTTTGTTCAGCTCACTGCTTTCACCTCTAACCCACGATCCTTGCCCTATGGAGAATCCTGACGTTCAGAATCTGGTGATCGGCGGACTGGCGATCGCTCTATTTCTGGGGGGCATGTTGATGATGTTCACCACCGTATTTACATCAAGGAAGCGATCGTAGAGGGAGTCCTACGACACCTCGCGGCGATGCATTTCGAATTCCTGTTCGATAGACGGGATCTGGATATCTTCTTTGGCCAGATGTTCTAATTCCGTCAATTTGGCCTGCAAAGCTTCAATCCGTTCCGCCAGTCGGTGTTTAATTCCTTCGGTGCCTGCTGCGACACAGTCACGGCAGGCTTCGCCGTGCATTTTTCCCTCGTGGTCGTAGATGACCGCCAGCAACAGTTGATTAGAGCCGCTACGAATTGGGTGGGATCGATGGCCACAGATACAACAGAAAACCGGAGCGTTGCCAAAATAAATACTCTGTTCCCAGACAATTTTCACAGGCCAACCTCACAGCAGTATCTCAAAGACTAATCTGACATACATTTCGAATGTGTCTTGTGTGTAACTCAGATTTTGAGAATTTGCCAGTCAACCTAAGCGCCATCGCTGGCCTTCTGTGGCTGCATCTACTTCAGAACTTCTGGCAGCGGGATGCCCATTCCCTGTGCTAGTGGGTCATTTGGCATGGGTATCGCCATTCCTGGCATCTTGCCCGTCTGGGCGGGCGGGAGGCCCACCCTACAGAGGTAGGGCGATGAGCAAAGCAAATGACCCACTAGCGCTGCGGGGGGCTTCTGACGATAGGGCGATCGCATCTGGAGATGAACGTCGTATGACAAAAAACGTCACAAAATGTCATAAGATTGGCACACCAGGTTCACACAAGCCTGTAAAGGTAACCCAGGATGCATGAGGGGGCAGTGCAGTCCCACGGAGTTGCGCAAATCGCGGACGGCACCTAACCCTCAAATATGCTTCCCCTATCCCCGCTATCGCTGTGGCGAAGGGGATTGTACAGCAGCTGCTACGCGATTTGGGAGGCAGGATGATCGGCCTGTGTGGGTATCCCCCGCCCGCTCCCACAATCCAGGCGGTGGCTGCAATGACTTAAGGAGGTTTTCTCATGGTGAAACGGTTAATTTTTGGTGGAAGTGCGCTGGTTCTGGCGATCGCCAGCTTGACACTACCTGCCCATGCTCAGAGTGGTGCTTCTCAGCTCACGCCACCCTCCGCCCCACCCATCCGAGCCACTCCAGGCCAGAACGCTGGTCAGACACCCACTCAAACTCCTGGCAGATCTGCCGCTCCAGCTCAAGAAGCAGCCCCTACCTCAGTCAGTTCCACCGATTTGCAGAAGTTTGCTCGCGCACTGCAAGAGGTTCGCGGTTTGCAAAATCAGGCCCAGAATGACATGCTCCAGGCTCTGCAAAGCGAAGGCTTAACCCCAGAGCGGTTTAACCAGATTGCCGAGGCTACCCAGCGTCGCACCCCTGGCAACTCGACTCGCCCGAACGCTGCCGGAACCCCCGAAGGGATTCCTTCCCAGCAGTCAGGGGCAAACGTCTCTTCTGAGGATCGCCAGCGGTTTGAACGGGTCGTACAGCAGCTCACCCAGATTCAGCAGGCGGCTCGTGGCAAACAGGAACAGGCGGTGACGGCCAGCGGTCTGAGCGTGCAGCAGTTCAACCAGATTTTTGCCGCTGTTCGGCAAAATCCCCAGCTCCAGGAGCAGGTACGCAATCTGATTGAACCCTCTACCCCATCTCAGTCCCCTGCCCAGCCAGCGCCTGGTCAGAATAATTCTCGCCAGGGCACCGAGCAGCGTAGACCATAAGGTTTCGTCAGCTTAGAGTCTATCCGCAAGCCCGGTCTGGTAGGCGCGACGCGACAGCGTCGTGCCTACCAGAATCCGGGCTTGCGGTTTTCGGATAAGCACTTGGGATCGCGAATTAAATAAAACAGAATTGTTTTTGATAGAGGTGCGGCAAAGCTTCACCTCTATCAAAAACAATTACAGGTTAATTTGTTCACGTTCCTTAGGGGATTTGCCATAAAATACAATCCCAGTAAACCGCCAGGTGAAAACTGGGGTTTTATTACACAGCAAATCCCTTACTGGAGTTTTAACTATTTTCCCTGTAATGCCGCGAAACGCCCTCTGCGAGGGCGTTTCGCGGCATGTTCAATTCTAGCGCCGATTTTCTTCAAAACGCTGACTGCGTCAGCGTTTTGAAGAAAATCGGCGCAATTTAGAGATAATGATGCAAATCGAGAGAGTATCAAATGATTCAAGAAACGGTGGAAGAATTGACAGCATTGATGCACCAGTAGCAGCAACGGCATGGTTGAACAGTTCAGGTGCGATCGTTCTCCGACGATCGGGTTTTTTGGATAGACTGGGCACGTCTGGGGATATTTATTCACAACTGGGGGCCTGTGGACTGCATCTCCCTGAGATAGATTTTTTCCTGGACATTAGAGAAAACCCCAAGCCAATCCATTCCCCATGCTCTCTCGCATCGTGCAAACTGGCTCTCGCCAGGGTGAAATCATCGAAGTCGTCATCCGCCACGGGTGGGATTACATGCGGCGACTGCTGACGGGCGGCAGGGCTGACGAGCCGCGCCTGCCTACTCCCACCGTTCTGCGCAATATCCTGGTGGACCTGGGGCCCGTCTACGTCAAACTGGGGCAGCTTCTCAGCACCCGGCCTGACCTGTTGCCGGAAGCCTACATTACCTCCCTCAGCACCCTCCAGGCTGAGGTGCCGCCCGTGGCCTGGGACGAGATTGAGATTGTCATCCGACAGCAGCTTCCGCGTCCCCTGGAGGAAGTGTTTGCCGTGGTGAACTCTGTCCCCGTGGCGGCTGGCTCGATTGCCCAGACTCACCGCGCCACGCTCCAGGATGGACGGGAAGTGGCGCTGAAGGTACAGCGTCCGGGACTGTCGCAGGTGATTGAGCAGGATATCACCCTGATTCGGTTAGTCGCAGGGTTTGTGGCTCAGACCGACGTGGGACGGCTGTATAACGTTGTGGGATTGGCAGAGGAATTTGCCCAGGCGCTGCGGGCAGAGCTTCGGTTTACGCAGGAGGCTCGATATACAGATCAGCTCCGGACAAATCTTTCCACCAGCCGCTGGTTTGATCCGCAAAAACTGGTGGTGCCATCGGTGGTGTGGGAGTTGACTACCGACAAGATGCTAGTGATGGAGTGGCTGGATGGCAAACCCCTGCTGACGGCCACCTTTCGCGGCGACAACGGCAGTGGATTGTCGGAGCGCAAGGAAATTGCAAACCTGCTGCTGCGAGCCTTTTTCCAGCAGATCTGTCTGGACGGCTTTTTCCACGCTGACCCCCACCCCGGTAACCTGTTCTACCTGTCTGATCACCGGGTGGCACTGCTGGACTGCGGCATGATCGGGCGGCTCGACCCCCGTACCCAGGAAATCCTGTTGGAGTTGATTCTGGCGATCGTCAGTCTCGATGCCCAGCGCTGTGCTCAGCTCACCCTGCAACTGGCTCCCCCCAATCAGCCCGTGAACCTGATTCGCCTGGAGGCAGAATATGAGCGCCTGCTGCGGCAATACTATACGCTGAGCCTGTCGGAGCTGAATTTCAGCCAACTGTTTTATGAGGTGCTGGAGGCGGCGCGGCGCAATCAGATTCAGGTGCCGGGAAATTTGGGACTGTGTGCAAAGGCGATCGCCAACTTAGAAGGCGTTGCCCACAGCCTCGACCCCGAGTTTAATTTCTCAGAACAGGTGCGCCCGCTGATGACCGATCTGTTTCGCAAGCAGCTCATCGGCGATGCTCCCCTTCCTGCCTTTTTGCGGACGCTGCTGGATTTGAAAAACCTGTCGCTGCAATCGCCCCGCCAACTGGAGCAACTGCTGGATCGGGTCACGTCTGAAACGTTGCAGTGGAACCTGAACGTGAAGGAGTCGGATACGCTAAGGCGAACCGTAGATTCCTCCGCGAATCGCCTGTCGTTCAGCATCGTGGTGGGTTCTCTGATTATGGGAGCCGCGATTCTGTCGGCCAATGCTCCGGTGAGTCAGGTGTCGTGGGCCAGTGATGCGTTGTTCGCGGTCGCCAGCTTTATGGGGCTGTGGCTGATTGTGAGCATTTTGCGATCGGGGAGGTTACGGTAAGTGAGTTAATGTATCGCTTGTTACTGCGACCCCTTGCGGGTAAAGCGAAGCGCCCGCCTTGTTACTGCTTGCTGATTTCCGAATTGTGGGGATGGAGAGCAATTGGCTCGTAGAGTGGATTCTAGAACAGCAATTGCTGTTTGACCCGCTGTACTACTATGGGAGCAACCCTTGCGGTATCTGCGAAGCAGCGCGACCTATCCACATCAGCTACGCTTCTCAGCAAAGGCAGAATGTTTGGACGTTTACAGACGGAGGAGTTCCAACAAGGAAAGGGATTGAAAATTGGATAAAAGCAGCCAACCCGTTAAACTAAAATCTATTTTCCTTACTGATGCACAATCACGGAGTCTCTACTCAATTCAATGTAATTGTGCTGAGATAGCAAATCAACGATCAAGGATAGATTTGTAGTGAAGAGAACTTCTAGGTTTGTGTTCTTGATGTTTCCTGTTGTGATCAGCAGAAGTTTATAGGGTTGCTGCACAGTGAGGAAGGAATCAACAAAATCTGAGTCTTTGGTGATGACGATTCGTTCTTCCTGAATAGAAATTGAATTGATGATGGAGTCTGGAGTTGCATTTTGCTGAGAAAGCTCTCTGGTATGAATAGCGTCATAGCCAGCTTCCTGCAACAGTCGGGCAAGTCGAATTGGAAGTTGAGCATCAACGAGAAACTTCATGATGCCAGCTTGTGAATACTCTTCACTTGGCTGAGACGAGCGGCAAACAGGAGAACGGCGAGAATGTCGTCTGATTCGAGGTCATCGTAGTCGGCAAGAATTTCTTCAGTTGTCATGCCAGAACTCAAAAGCTCAAGGATAAACTCAACAGGATAACGTAGCTCACGGACGCAGGGCTTACCATGACAGATATCTGGATTATGTGTGATACGTTGCAGTAAGTGATTGTTCATATTTAACTCCACCTTCAATACATCATTCAGTCCAAACCTTTTACT
>JBIKWV010000178.1:0-7439 GCA_044356135.1 Elainellaceae cyanobacterium | reverse complement strand
GGCTTCTCCACAGGGTTTTCACCCTGAAATTTACAAAAATTAAAAGTTTAAGGTGCAACTTTGTCTTTAAACAGCTTCCCTGCGGAGAAGGCAGGAACCTTGGTGGCTGGGATTTGGATGGGCTTTCCAGTAGCGGGGTTGCGGCCTTCGCGGGCCTGACGCTCGCGCACTTCAAATGTCCCAAAGCCAACCAGGGTGACCTTTTCGCCCTTTGCGACCGTTTCCAGAACGGTGTCGATCATGGCAGTCAGAATGGCATCTGCTTCTTTTTTGGTGACGTTTGCTTTCGACGCAATTGCGTCAACCAGTTCCCCTTTATTCATGAGATTTCCTCAAATCATTGCTGGCATTTTAGTTCAGGATTTTTCAAGGGTGCAAGTGTACTTGGAGAAATTTTTGGATTTTTACGCAAATTTTCGTCAACTTTGCCATCAAAAAACCATAATTCATCCATTTTGTAGTTTCCGCCCTCCCATTGACCCATTTCTATACTTCACCTAAAGTTCCCCACCGTTCCCCAAATGGCTTCCTAAGATAGAAGCAAGCGTCGCTGTGGAACTGTCAAATTAGAGGAATTGATGTTGCAGTACAGCGACAATAGGGGCTGGACAGGGCTTTTGCCGTCTTCCGGGCCAGGTTTTGTAATTCGAGGAGCAATTTATGCCAATGGACGGATTGCTAGATTTGGACCACAAACACGCGATCGATCGGGATTGCATGACGCTCTCTCGTCATGTGCTGCAACAGCTTCAAAGTTTTTCTTCAGATGCTCAGGACTTGAGCGCTCTGATGAACCGGATCGGGCTGGCAGCCAAGCTGATCGCTCGTCGCTTGACGCGGGCGGGGTTAATGGAAGACGTGCTGGGCTTCACCGGGGACAAGAATATCCAGGGTGAAGAGGTGAAGAAAATGGATGTGTTCGCCAACCAGGTCTTCATTTCTGCCTTTGAACAGAGCGGCCTGGTCTGCCGTCTGGCTTCTGAGGAGATGGAGAAACCCTATTACATCCCCGAAAACTGTCCCATTGGCCGCTATACGCTGCTCTATGACCCGGTAGACGGCTCCGGCAACATCGACATCAACCTGAACATTGGCTCCATCTTTGCCATCCGTCAGCAGGAGGGCGAAGACCTGGATGGCAACGCCACCGATCTGCTCCAGAGCGGACGCAAACAAATTGCGGCGGGGTATGTCCTCTACGGCCCCAGCACCATCCTGGTCTACACGATTGGGCAGGGGGTACATATGTTTACGCTGGATCCCAGCCTGGGCGAGTTTATCCTGTCTCAGGAGAATATCCAGATTCCCAAACATGGTGGGGTCTACAGCGTCAATGAGGGCAACTTCTGGCAGTGGGAGGAATCCATCCGGGATTTCACCCGCTACGTGCATCGCCACGAGGGTTACAGCGCTCGCTACAGCGGGGCACTGGTGGGCGACTTCCACCGAATTCTGATGCAGGGTGGGGTATTCCTCTATCCCGGCACGGTCAAGCAGCCGGAGGGCAAACTGCGCCTGCTGTACGAGACGGCTCCGCTGGCGATGCTGGTGGAGCAGGCGGGCGGTAAGGCCAGCACCGGGACGCATCTGATTCTGGATGTGGTGCCTGACAAACTGCACGCCCGCACGCCACTGATTATCGGGAGTCGTGATGATGTGGAACTGGTGGAATCGTTCATCCAGGAGCGGCGGCGGGAGCAGCAGGAATTGCTGACGCATTCGGTTGTTGGTAATGGGTGATGGGTGATGGGTGATGGGTGATGGGTGATGGGTGATGGGTGATGGGTGATGGGTAGGGGTTTAGCATTCAGGCAATAGCGGCTGTGACTTCCCCTTCACTGATCGGCCCGAATGCTAAACCCTTACAGGCGGTGCGATCGCAATAATGATGGGCCGTTGGTGATGGGTCAGGAGATTTGACGAAGACGCCGTTCATAGGATAGGCAAAATCATGACAAACCACCTTTTAGAAATTAAGCAATACGGCCAGAGCATCTGGATGGATAACCTGACCCGCGATCTGATTCAGTCGGGAGAACTGAAGCGCATGATCGAGCAGGGCCGGATCGCCGGATTAACCTCCAACCCCGCCATTTTTGAGAAGGCGATCGCCGGGAACGCCACCTACGACGCTGACATCGAAGCGGGGATCAGAGAAGGTAAGTCGGTTCAGGCAATCTACGAATCGCTGATTTTTGACGATATCCGCAATGCCTGTGACTTGTTTCGGCCTGTGTATGAGTCCAGCGGCCACCTGGATGGCTACGTTAGCATTGAGGTGCCACCCAATATCTCGGACGACACGGAGGCTACGATCGCCGAAGCGAAGCGCTACTACGATCAGATTGGCCGCGAGAACGTGATGATTAAGATCCCTGGCACGAAGGCGGGTTTGCCTGCGGTGGAAGCGGTGATCGCTGAGGGGATCAATGTCAACGTGACGCTGCTGTTCTCGGTTCAGAGCTATTTGGAGACAGCCTGGGCTTACATTCGGGGGCTGGAGCGTCGCGTCGCTGAAGGGAAAGACATCACACGGGTCGCCTCTGTGGCGAGCTTTTTCCTCAGCCGCATTGATTCCGCAATTGATGGCAGGATTGAAGAAAAGCTGAAGGGCGCAACCGACATTGCGAACGCCGCTAAACTCCGAGCAGTCCTGGGTAAAGTGGCTGTCGCCAATGCCAAAATCGCCTACCAGGAGTATAAGAAGATAGTAGAGAGCGATCGCTGGCAGGCACTCGCTGCAAAGGGGGCACGGGTTCAGCGTCTGCTGTGGGCCAGCACCGGAACGAAAAATCCTAACTACAGCGATGTAATGTACGTTGACCAGCTCATTGGTCACGACACCGTCAACACCCTTCCTCCCGCCACCATCGAAGCCTGTGCCGACCACTGCAATGTTGCAGATCGGGTGGAGCAGGATGTAGACAACGCCTACCGACTGATCGAAAACCTCAAAGATCCCGATATCGATATCAACCTGGATCAGGTGATGGATGAGCTGCTGGCGGACGGTATCGCCAAATTTGTCCAACCGTTTAACTCCCTGATCGATTCGCTGAAAGAAAAGGTGGACCGGCTGGCTCCGGTTGCCTAGACCGAATGATTCAGAGGGGCGATCGCTGTAATTGGGGATCGCTCCTCTGACCACAACCACACCTCTCTCCGCACTCCCTATGGTCTCTCTGATTGAAAACCCACTCCGCGTTGGCCTCCAACAAGACCGCGTCCCTGAACCACAAATTCTTGTCATTTTTGGCGCATCGGGCGACCTGACCCAGCGCAAGCTGGTGCCCGCCCTCTACCAGATGAAACTGGAACGCCGTCTGCCACCCGAACTCACCATCGTCGGGGTAGCCCGCCGGGAATGGAGCGACGACTATTTTCGGGAGCAAATGCGCGAGGGGGTTGAGGAGTTTGGTGGTGGCCTGGGGCGCGAAGAGATCTGGCAGGATTTCGCCAAGGGCCTGTTTTACTGTTCTGGCGATATCGACAAGCCGGAGGACTACCAGAAGCTGAAAAACCTGCTGACAGAACTGGATGCTAAGCGGGGAACGCGCGGCAATCGTGTATTTTATCTGGCGGTTGCTCCTCGCTTCTTTGCCGAATCGATTCAGCAGTTGGGCAGAGCCGGAATGCTCCCCGATCCCGCCAGGCAGCGCCTTGTGATCGAGAAGCCCTTTGGCAAAGATTTGGCCTCTGCTCAGAAGCTGAATGAGGTGGTGCGGGAAGTTTGCTCTGAGAAGCAGGTCTACCGGATTGACCACTATCTGGGGAAGGAAACCGTTCAAAACCTGATGGTATTCCGCTTTGCCAACGCCATCTTTGAGCCGCTGTGGAACCGTCAATATATCGACCATATTCAGATCACTGTGGCCGAAACGGTGGGTTTGGAGGGCCGCGCCGGGTACTACGAAACAGCGGGTGCCCTGCGGGATATGGTACAAAACCACTTGATGCAGCTTTTCTCGTTGACGGCGATGGAACCTCCCAACTCTCTGGAGGCTGACAGCATCCGCAACGAGAAAGTGAAGGCGCTTCAGGCCACGCGCCTTGCTGATCCCGAACACCTGGAGTTCTCAGCGGTACGGGGACAATACACCACCGGCTGGATGAACGGCAAGCAGGTGCCCGCCTACCGCGAAGAAGAGGGATCCAGCCCCACCTCTACAACGCCAACCTACGCCGCGATTAAGCTGATGATTGACAACTGGCGCTGGCAGGGAGTGCCTTTTTACTTGCGCACAGGCAAGCGGATGCCCAAGAAGATCACGGAGATTGCCATCCAATTCAAAGAAGTCCCCTTCCTGATGTTCCAATCTGCCGCCAAACAGGCGAATCCCAACATTTTGGCGATGCGGATCCAGCCCAACGAAGGGATTTCCCTGAAGTTTGACGTAAAGACGCCTGGAACCTCTCTCCGCACCCGCTCCGTTGACATGGACTTCCGCTACGAGACCGCTTTCGGTCAGGCCAACACTGACGCCTACAGCCGCCTCCTGGTGGACTGTATGCTGGGCGATCAGACCCTTTTCACCCGGGGCGATGAGGTCGAAGCTTCCTGGCGTATTCTGACGCCGTTGCTTTCCGTCTGGGACGCTCCCGCCCCTCCGGAAATCATGCCCCTCTACGAAGCAGGCACCTGGGAACCCATCGAAGCAGAACTGCTGCTGAATCGAGATGGGCGACGGTGGCGCAGGCTGTAAATGATTCCTGATTCCTCCATTCCCCATCCCCAATTATCCATTCCCAATCACCCATGACTACATCACTTCTAACACTGCAAAAGCCAAAGGATATCTCCCTCAGTGAGATTGAAGCAGAACTTGATCAGATCTGGCATAGCCAGAATGGAACCAAGGGATCGCCTGCTGTGGTTCGTGCTTCAACGTTCAGCATGGTGGTTTATGAGCCACAGGAGTTCCAGCAGCTCCTGGCGGTTTTGGGGTTCTACCAGGGTGAAATTGAAGGGGTGCATGGCCCCCAGACGCGGGCTGCGATCGAGGCCGCCCAGAAACAGTACGGATTGACCGTGACGGGGCGGATGGATCCAGCAACGCTGGAGCGGTTGCGGGCAGAGACGGCCAACTTGCCCGCCGAGAAGTTCCGCATTTCCAATCTGGATCAGCGGGGATATGAGTTGAGTGAGGCGATCGCCGTTCAGAACCCCTGCCGAATCATTACCCTGGCCCCTGTGCTGGGAGAAGATACGGGGGTGAGTGCTCAGGTTTCTGCTTACTGCCCCATCGGCAAGGGAAGCACCAGTAACCTGATTTGCTGTGAGTACATAACTCTGCGGGGAACGAAAGCTGCGCTGAATCGCGTGGGCGATATGGTGACCTCCCTGATGATCCCGGATCTGCCCAAGTTTGTCTGGTGGAAAGCGACCCCCAACCTGGATCAAGACCTGTTTAAGAAGCTGGCAGAGTACTGTAACTGTATTATATTTGACTCCTCCTACTTCACCGATCCCGAGTCGGAATTGAAGAAGATGCACCAGTTGATCGAGGCAGGTACCTACCTGGCCGATCTCAACTGGCACCGCTTCTCAGTGTGGCAGGAGCTGACCGCCGCTGCCTTTGACCCACCGGAGCGACGGGCTGCACTATCAGAGGTTGATCAGGTGACGATCGACTATGAGAAGGGAAATGCTGCCCAGGCGCTGATGTTCCTGGGATGGCTGGCCAGTCGTCTGGGATGGGAGCCAACGGCCTATAGTACGGCTTCTAGTGACTACGATATTACTCACATCACTTTTACCGGGCCGAACCAGCGCACGATTCAGGCGGAATTGGCCGGGGTGCCTGTGGGGGATCCAGGTGAAATTTTGGGTGACTTGATTGGTCTGCGGCTGACTTCCACCAACCTGAACGCCAACTGCTGCACCATTCTGTGTTCTGAAACGACGGGCTGTATGCGGATGGAGGCGGGTGGCAGCGCCCAGTCCTGTCGCACCGAACAGGTCACGGCAATTAATGACCAGAAGGCAGAGTTTCTGCTGACCCAGCAGCTCCAGCGCTGGGGTAAGGACGTTCTGTACGAAGAGAGTCTGGCGGTGACGGCTCGTATTCTGGAGTTGCGGGACGCCGAGTAAAACCTGGAGTTTTGACTAAATTGCGCCGATTTTGCTGCAACGCCGACGGTGTCAGCATTGCAGCAAAATCGGCGCTAAATTAAATTTGCCGCGAAACGCTCTCTGTAAGAGCGTTTCGCGGCATTGACTAAATCGCGTCGATTATCCCTGAAACGCTGACGGTGTCAGCGTTTCAGGGATAATCGACGCTCAAATAATATGCCACGAGACGCTCTCTGCGAGAGCGTCTCGCGGCATTGTAGAGAAAAAAGTGTTAGGCGATCGCGCCTGATAGGGTCAGACCAGCCGCTTCCTTCAGCAGGGCTGCTTTGTCAGTTTGCTCCCAGGGCAACTCCAGGTCGCTGCGACCAAAGTGACCGTAGGCAGCGACATCCTGATAGAAGCGTCCACCTCGTTCTGCAGCGACTTTGTCCAGACCAAAGGTGCGGATGATTCCGGCAGGGCGCAGCTCAAAGTGTTGTTTCACCAGTTCCAGCAGGCGATCGTCGTCGAGTTGACCAGTGCCAAAGGTATCCACCAGAATGCTGACGGGACGTGCTACCCCGATCGCGTAACTCAATTGAACTTCGCACTTCTCGGCGAGACCAGCAGCAACGATGTTCTTCGCAACGTGGCGAGCGGCATAGGCGGCACTGCGGTCAACTTTTGTGGGATCCTTGCCAGAGAAGGCACCGCCACCGTGACGGGAGTAGCCGCCGTAGGTATCAACGATGATTTTCCGTCCGGTGAGGCCGGAGTCACCCTGAGGGCCACCGACCACAAACTTTCCGGTGGGGTTCACCAGGAAGCGAGTGCTGCTGTCGGGCTGAACCGCCAGGTCAGAGAACACAGGTTGAACGACCATCGTCCACAGGTCTTGCTTGATCCGCGCCTGGACTGCGGCAGGGTCAGTAATGTCGTCAATGGTTGCCGTGTGCTGAGTCGAAACCAGGATCGTATCAATTCCCACGGGGCGACCATCTTCGTAGGCAACGGTAACCTGGGTTTTGCCATCGGGACGCAGGTAGGGCAGTTGACCCGTTTTGCGGACGGTGGCCAGTCTGCGGGAAATCCGGTGGGCCAGACTGATGGGCAGCGGCATCAGTTCGGGAGTTTCGTTGCAGGCAAAGCCAAACATGATCCCCTGATCGCCTGCGCCAACGGAGTCGAAAAGTTCTTCACTGGACTGTTCCCGCTGTTCGTGGGCCTTATCTACACCCTGAGCAATATCAGGTGACTGGGCATCCAGCGCGACGAGCACGGCGCAACTGTTGGCAGAGAAACCATTCACTGCATCGGTATAGCCGATTTCAGCGATTTTCTGGCGTACCAGATCAACGTAGTTCACCGTAGCAGAGGAAGTGATCTC
>JBIKWV010000177.1:0-7481 GCA_044356135.1 Elainellaceae cyanobacterium | reverse complement strand
CCGCGCGGCTCTCTCACAAAATCTGTACTTCACTCGAGCGAGAACCGCTATATCTACTTATCCGGGATTTTCAACCCACTGGTTCACCTTATTCAGAAGCTGTTCCAGACTCACCGGTTTACTCAGATAATCAGTCGCTCCAGCCAATAGACAGCGATCGCGATCGCCACTCATCGCCAAAGCAGTTAACGCAATCACAGGAATCAATGCGGTCACTGGGATGTTTCGTAGTTGTCGAATTGTTTCCAACCCATCCATTCCCGGCATCTGGATATCCATCAGGATGACCCGGGGCAGGTGATGAGTCGCCAGCCTGAGGGCTTCATGTCCATTCGTCGCTTGCAAAACCTGAAATCCCTGAGACTGTAAATAGTCCCCTAGAAGCCTTTGGGCGTCGGGGTTGTCGTCTACGATCAGGAGAGTAGGAGGGGGAGAGGAGGGGAGAGGGAGAGGGGAGAATTGCTCCATCGGTTTTCTATTTCCTTGTACTTCTACTTTCCGGTTGTCCCGTTTCCACGGCAGGGTAATTGTAAAACAGCTTCCCTGACCCAATTGACTGGTAACTTCGACCTCACCGCCATGCAGTTCCACCACCTGTCGGACGAGGGCCAATCCCAGTCCCGTGCCTTCGTAGTGCCGGGATAGGCTGCTATCGATCTGAACAAACGGTTGAAATAATCGAGGAATATCGGCAGGAGCAATGCCAATGCCTGTGTCAATCACCTGCAAGCACAGGGTATTGGCCTCCGGGTTGAGTATGGCTTGCAGGTTGACACTCCCGCCTGCGGGGGTAAACTTCACGCCGTTGCTGAGCAGATTGATCAATACCTGACGCAGGCGACGTCCATCAACAACGATCGCAACAGGTTCGGCAGGCAGGTGCGACGCCAGCACAATCTCCTTTTGCTGTGCCTGCTGCCACATCAGGTTCAGGCTGGTTTCACAAATCGTTTTCAGGTCTGTGGCTTCTAGCTCAAGGACAAACTTGCCCGATTCAATCTTTGCCAGGTCAAGAATGTCATTGATCAGCGATAGAAGGTGTTCACCGCTGCTAGAGATAGTATTAACGAACTGCTGTTGTTTCTCAGTTAAGGGGCCGAAAGCCTGAGACAGCAAGACCTCAGAGAGGCCCAGAATCGAACTCAGAGGGGTTCGTAGTTCATGGCTCATATTCGCCAAAAACTCATCTTTGAGCCGATTGGCGCGGGCCAGTTCAGCGTTGGCGATCGCCAGACACTCATTGGCCTGCTGCAGTTGGGTTTCCGCTTTTTTGCGATCGGTGATATCGAGAACAGTTCCAAACAGCCTGATAATCTGCCCCTGGTCATCGAGAATTGGTTCACCTCGAACTTCAACCTGTCGGATCGAACCATCTGGTCGAATCAGACGGTGCTCAAAGGGGTGAAATGAGCCGGACTGCAAACATTGGGCAAGGGTATCCTGACTGATCACCTGCTGCCGATCCTCCGGATGGATCAGTTGCAGCATTTGATTGAAATCAGGCGCGATTGGTGCAGGCGGGAGACCAAAAATCCGGAACATTTCCTCGGACCAGCGCTGTTTCTGAGTGTCTACCTCGTATTCCCAACTGCCGACGTGGGCAACCCGCTGGGCAGCGGCGAGGGCAGCCTGGTTCTGGCGCAATTCTGCTTCTGCCTGACGTTGATGGGTCACGTCCAGATTGATGCCAATCATTCGCTGGGGGGCACCTGTTTTACTCCGCTGTACCAGCCCACAGGCTTTGATGTAATGGAGCGACCCGTCAGGATGAACGACCCGTAATTCAGTGTCATAGTCGATGTTTTCTTGCAGTGCCCGCTGTCCAAGGGCGATCGCTGCTTCACGATCCTCCGGATGAATGGCGTTGAGCAGGGTTTCAATGGAGTGGTCAAACCTGTGGAATGGGATGCCGTAGAGTTCACACATACGCTCATCCCAGTTCAAGCGCTCATTCGCAATATCCCAATCCCAAATCCCGATCGCGCCTGACTTGATGGCCAGGGAGAGACGGTCAGAGAGCAGGCGGAGCTGTTCTTCTGACTGTTTACGCTCGCTGATATCAATCAAAATTCCCTGGATTTTTTGAGTCTGTCCATGCTCAATAATGACATTAGTGGTATCACGCAGCCAGATGATTTGTCCATCCGCTGCAATCATGCGGTATTCCGTAGTGTAGCCCTGCTGTTGGACGATCTGAGAGTAACAAAAATCAACCATGCGCTGGCGATCGTCGGGGTGCAGATGGTTGATCCAGAAATTAGGCTCCAACCACCGTTCCTGGGAATAGCCTAAAACTCGTTCAACCTGTTGACTGACAAAGGTGCATTGAAGATCCAGGTTGGCTTCCCACACGATGGCATCAATCGAGTTGACCAGATCACGATATCGCTGTTGCGATCGCCGTAAGGCTTCCTGTGCCTCTCTGGCCGCAGTAATGTCTCGACCAACTCCCTGATATTCGATAATCTGCCCCTGAGCATCAAAAATTGCCCGGTCAGTCCATTGTTGCCAGCGAATCCCACCATCGGGGAGTTGTACCCGACATTCGTAGGTGACGACGGGCTGCGCCAATGTAATTTGGGCTAATGCCCGTTGAACGATGGGCTGATCGACCGCCAACATGAGAGGGAGATAGCGCTGCTTCAGTAACTCAGAACGCGACTTGCCAAAATAACGGCAGTAGGCGTCATTCACAAACAGGAGGGTCCCATCGGGCGAAAAGCGCGCAATCAATTCGGTCTGGTCTTCGACGATGGCTCGATAGCGGGCTTCACTTTTTTGCAGCGCCAGTTCAGCCGTTTTGCGTTGAGAGACATCCTGAACCAGGGAAAGAATCGCCAGCAGATGGCCCGATTCATCCAGCAGAATTGAGTTGTACCACTCGCAGTGAAGCACTACCCCATCTTGACGATAGTTCCGGTTGTGAACTACACCCCCTTTCCCTTTCAGCAGTTCTGCTGCTGCCCGCTCTACCTTCTCCAGGTCGCCCTCCAGAACGAAGCGCCAGTCATACATTGTCTTGCCCAATACTGCTGCTGCCTCCCAGCCAAAGATCGCCTCTGCCCGCGAGGACCAGTGTTCAATTCGAAACTCCCGATTCCAGCGAATTGTGGCCAGTGGTGAGTGTTCCACCAGATAGTGCAACTCCTGGAGCGTTTGTTTCAGCGCCACTTCGGTTGCTTGGCGATCGCCAATCGTTCGAAACAGACCCCAGAATTGGGGTACAGCCTGTGCATCCATGCGACAGGTGATTTGCCCTGCAACTGCGATCGAACGACCACACTGTGTGATCAGGGTAATCTCGATCGGACAGCTACTGCCATTGCTCTGGAGTTGAGCACATATTTGCTGATAGCGATCGTGATCGGTAGGATGCAACACCTCCCAAACATCAGTCGGTGGCATCTGGGCGATATCTCTAAGCGGGACGACCTGCGAATCATACCCCAAAATCTTCTGCCAGGTTGGGTTTGTATATAGTAATACGCCATCGAGGGCAACAATCTGCACCAGATCGGTGGATTGCCCAAGCAGGCTACAGAGAACTTCCAGGTCGGTATCCATACATCGATTGTAAGTAAGTAAGGAAACAATGCCTTGATACGATTACAAGGTGCGGTGGATGCCTGGTGTGCGCTACTGCCTCATGGCTGTGACCAGGGTGAGTAATTTTCTCTATAATCTGGGAATTCTGTTGACAGGAAACTCTTCTTGCAAGGACTTTGAGTGATGTATGGCCTGGTAAACAAGGCGCTCGAGCAGATGGTGATCGAAGGTTACGATGAAGAAAGCTGGGAAGCCATTAAACAAAAAGCTGAAGTAGATGAGGATCTGTTCATCAATATGAACTCCTACCCTGACGATGTGACCCATCGCCTGGTGCGGGCTGCAAGCGAAGTTTTAGGTTTATCATCAGACGCGATCCTGCAAGCTTTTGGAGAATATTGGATTCTGTATACTGCCGAAGAGGGATATGGTGAATTGCTCAAGGCGTCAGGCCACAATCTACCTGATTTTCTTGAAAATCTGGATACCCTCCACGCCCGAGTGGGCCTGAGCTTTCCGAAGCTCCAGCCACCGTCGTTCCAATGCAGTCATCAGTCTCAAGAGGGGATGCATCTACACTACCACTCCAGGCGTGAGGGTCTAGCACCGATGGTCAAGGGACTTATTCATGGATTGGGGAAACGCTTTCAAACAGATGTCACCATTGAGCAGGTGAAGGCAAAGGGCAAAACCGCAGACCATGACGAATTTGTTCTTGAGTTCAAGTCCGAGTGACTACGATTCCTTCGATGAGCACAGTGCCGCAGACAATTTCTCGCTTCGATGGGGGCTGTCACCTGACCTGTTAATGCAGGTGTTGCCCTTTCATCTCGTATTGAATAGCCAGCTTGAACTACAACAGGTCGGACCTTCGCTACAACGGTGTTACCCCTCAGTCAAACCGGGCTGTTTACTTGAGGATTGCTTGCAGATTGAGCGTCCGGCGATTGCCCCTGAGTTCGAAGCAATTTTGCAGCAGCAGGACACTTTTTTTGTCCTGGAGATCCGGGGAACCGGGGTAAAGCTACGGGGGCAGATGATTTATGATGCCCTTCAAAATCTGCTGTTTTTCCTGGGATCCCCCTGGGTGACCAGTTTTGCTGACCTCAGAAGTGCCGGGTTGGAAATCTCAGATTTTGCCATCCTTGACCCGATTTCCGATTTTCTGGTACTGTCTCAGACCCAGCATACAGCGCTGAAAGATACCCAGCGGCTGGCAGAAAAATTAACTCAGCAGCGAACTGAATTGAGACATGCGCTGTCATTATTGCAGGCAACGCTGGAATCGACAGCTGATGGCATCCTGGTGGTCAGTAAGTCCGGAAAGGTAGAAACTCTGAACCAGAAATTTGTGGAGATGTGGGAGTTACCCCAGGAACTGGCAGTGTTGAAGCAGGACCAGCAAGACTTGATGTACTGGATTAGTACACAGTTGCTCAACCCCGAGGATTTTCTGCAAACTGTTCAAATCATCAATGCAGAGCGAGAGACAATCAACCACGAACTTCTACTCTGTAATGACGGTCGCGTGTTTGAGGCAGTTGCTCAGCCCCAGTGGCTCAATCAGGAGATTGTGGGTCGGGTCTGGAGCTTTCGGGATGTAACTAACCGCCACCAGCAGGAAAGGACGATTCGCTATCAGGCAACCCACGATTTGTTAACAGGGTTACCCAACCGCTTGCTGTTTGGCGAGCGCCTATCCATCGCCATGACCCAGGCGGCATGCAATCAGACGAAGTTGGCGGTGATGTTCCTGGATCTGGATCGTTTCAAATGGGTCAATGATACGTTTGGGCACGGGGTGGGCGATCACCTCCTGCAAACAATTTCAAAGCGGATGGCGACCTGTCTGAGAGAGAGCGACATGATTGCGCGCTGGGCAGGAGATGAATTCACACTACTGCTGCCCAATATCCAGACGGCTCAGGATGGAGTTTTGATTGCTCAACGATTGCTGGAGGCGATCAAGCCCCCAATCGCCCTGGAAGGACAAACCCTGAGAGTCACAACCAGCATTGGCATTGCTCTCTATCCTGATGATGGCACTACGGTAGACACTCTGCTGAAGCATGCCGATGCAGCCCTGTATCGAGCCAAGGCCAGTGGGCGCAATATGTATCACCTGTTTACGGCAGAGATGCTCACTGAGCAAACCAACAAACTCCAACTGGGAAGCCGTTTACATCAGGCTTTGGAACGTCAGGAGTTCATGCTCTGCTACCAGCCTCGAATTAACGTCAACACTGGTGCCGTGACTCATCTGGAAGCGCTCATTCGCTGGCAACATCCTGATCTGGGATTGATTCCTCCGGGCCGATTCATTCCACTGGCGGAGGAAACAGGACTGATTGTCACGCTGGGGGAGTGGGTATTGCGGACGGCCTGCCAACAGAATCAACGCTGGCAACAAATGGGGTTGCCTCCAGTCAAGGTTGCCGTTAATCTATCAGCCTATCAGTTGAAACAGCCCACTCTGGTGGAGCAGGTGCGCTCTATTTTGCAGGAGGCATCTCTCCCCCCAACCGCGCTGGAACTGGAAATCACCGAAACAGTTCTGATGGACAATACGGCGATCGCTAAAACCACCCTGACCCGGTTAAACCAGATGGGAATCTCTATCGCCATGGATGATTTCGGTACAGGGTATTCTTCGCTTAGCTATCTCAAGGAGTTTCCCTTCCAGGTTCTCAAAATCGATCGCTCATTTGTGCAGGATGTCACCACCAATCTGCACAACAAGGCGCTTGTGAACGCCATTATTGCCATGGGCAGTGTGCTTAACCTGATGCTCGTGGCTGAGGGAGTCGAAACTGAGGAGCAGGAGTTGCTGCTGCGATCGCTGGGCTGCGAGGAAATGCAAGGATTTCGCTTTAGTCCACCCCTCACTGTAGAAGAAACCACCGCCCTACTGCAACGTCTTTCATAGTATTGAAGCTGTTTTTGAGAGAGTTCTCGAAGCCAACAAGACGCGATTTATAGCGGTTCCCACTCCTATGGGGTACAGAGGGGGTGTGGGGGCGGTGCCCCCACGCAGGGGTTTCACCCCAGCACCCCGCACCACACCCCAGTGAGAACCGCTATAGTTAATTAAACATATTCCAGTAAAACTCAAGAAAGCATCCAACTCATGCCAGAGATTGCGTCTGAGTTGATCTACAAATATGCAGAATTATTCTCATATTTGGATATCTCTATCGTTGTGCAGATGCATCTTCAATTACGGAAAACCGCCACACCAAATTCTACTTCTGAGATTAGGCTAGATAGGGTGGGCTATCAATCATCAAGGTTATGAGTGGATGGGGCGATCGCTTCAATAGAGCAGCAGGTAGAACCCAGTTTGTTGTTTGCCGCCTATTTTTGCATCTGGCGGGAGATAAAATTGCGCCGCTACTGGGTCTCCTGAACCTTTTGGCGCAGCGAGCTGTAGACAACAAGGGCGACCTGGACACTGTGGGAGAAGACCTTGTAGAACTATGTCAGACGCTATTGCAATACGATGTCTACTGGCACTCCGCTGCGAATGAGGGTGACGTTTTCTGGAGTGAAGAGGATGCTGCCGATTCACTGGATGAGCAGTTCTTTGATTCAGCTCAGCGCTACGGCAACAGCGAGGACGCTCCAGAGTCGCTTGACCCTGGAGAACTGGCCATTCCCATTACCCAAAATATTGTTGTCATCCTGACCCTGGCCTACGAAGGCGAATCTCCCGAACTGGAAACAGATTTGAGCGATATCTCTGCCCTCAGGAAGGCATTGAAGGCGATCGCCCAGCTCCACTTTCGAGGCCAACTGCGGGCGATGCAGGTACATTTTGCTCCGGCACAGTTAGGTGACCAATTGACGGATCAACAATTACTGATGAATTTCCCGGAGCTACTGCCGCTTTAGGGTCAAACACCTGCTGTAGCAGAAGCGGCGTTGTGGTTTTAACC
>JBIKWV010000176.1:0-7495 GCA_044356135.1 Elainellaceae cyanobacterium | reverse complement strand
CTAAACGTTAAATCGGAACAGCATCACATCGCCTTCCTGCACCACGTAATCCTTTCCCTCGCTACGAACCATCCCCTTTTCTTTTGCAGTATTCATCGAGCCACTGGCCACCAGATCCTTGTAGGCCACTGTCTCTGCCCGAATGAATCCGCGCTCGAAATCGGTGTGAATCACCCCTGCTGCCTGGGGAGCCACCATTCCTGCACGAATCGTCCAGGCGCGAGTTTCCTTGGGGCCAGTGGTGAAGTAGGTGCGCAAACCCAGCAGATCGTAGGTGGCGCGGATCAGAGACTGGAGGCCACCTTCCTGCACACCAAGGGTTTCCAGAAAATCGGCGCGTTCGTCTTCAGGAAGTTCAATCAACTCCGATTCTACCTGGGCGGAAACGACCACCACCTGAGCATTTTCCTGGGCGGCGATCGCCCTCACCTGCTCCACCCAATCATTGCCTGTTGCCAGGTCATCCTCCGACACGTTGGCGGCATAGATCACGGGTTTGCGAGTTAATAATCCCAGTGGTTTGATCATTTCCTCTTCTTCCTCCGTCAGGCTCACCAGACGAGCCGACTTGCCCTCGTTCAGCACCGCCAGCAGCTTATCCAGTACCGCCACTTCCGCCTGCGCTTCTTTACTGGCTCGCGCCTGCTTGCGGGTGCGATCGGCCCGTTTCTCAAGCTGCCCCAGATCCGCCAGTGCCAGTTCCAGGTTGATCACCTCAATATCGCGTGCCGGATCCACTGAGCCTGCAACGTGGATGATATCGTCATTCTCAAAGCAACGCACCACATGGACGATCGCATCCACCTCGCGGATATTCGCCAGAAACTGGTTGCCCAGTCCCTCACCTTTGCTGGCTCCCTTCACCAGTCCGGCAATATCCACAAACTCCACCCGCGCTGGAATGATCTCGGCTGAACTGGAGATTTTTGCCAGTACTCCCAGGCGCTCATCAGGAACTGCCACCACTCCAGTATTTGGCTCGATCGTGCAGAACGGAAAGTTGGCGGCCTGCGCTTTGGCATTCGCCACCAGAGCATTGAACAGAGTGGATTTTCCAACGTTGGGCAGTCCAACGATCCCGGCTTGTAGCATGACAGTAAGTAACAGTAAACAAATAGTGGAGAGCGGTCAGAGCGTCCCCTAACAGTTTTACAGGTTTTGAGTCATTCGTGTTAAGCGGTGGGAATCCGCATAATGAAAGAACCTCCTCCCCGATCGCCATGCTTTCTGTCGCGCTTTTCGTCTTTGTCGGTTGGATTGTGTCCGTCTGTCTGCACGAGTTTGGCCACGCCATTGTTGCCTACTGGGGCGGCGATACGTCCGTGAAAGACAAGGGCTATTTGACCCTGAATCCCCTCAAATACACCGACGTTTCCCTCAGTCTGGTGATGCCGCTGATCTTCCTACTGCTGGGCGGCATTCCCCTACCGGGAGCAGCGGTCTACATCAACCAGCACCAACTGCGCGGACGCATCTGGAAAAGCGCTGTGTCTCTGGCGGGGCCTGCGATGACAGGGCTGACGGCGATCGCCCTCTCACTCCCCTTCCTCCTGGGCTACGCCCCGACTCAGCCCACCCACTGGATCTGGCCTGCCCTGGCGTTCCTGGCTCTCCTGGAGATCGCCGGAGTCATCCTCAATCTGCTGCCCGTTCCCTCCCTTGACGGTTACGGCATTCTAGAACCCTGGCTCCCCGAATCCTGGCAGAACGCCCTGAACCGCTACAGCAAGTACGGCGTCTTTGTTCTGTTTGGTCTGCTGTGGTTCTCCCCCCAGGCCAACCTCGCCTTCTGGAGCAGCGTCATGGGCATTGCCGACTCCCTGCGCATCCCCGCTGACCTTGCCTGGGAAGGCCACGACCTGTTTAAGGACTGGGCCGCAGGTATTCTGGTTGCCCTGATTGTGGTCTGGGCGATCGCCCAACGCCTCTTCCCCTCAAAACCCTCCTGGCAGCAAGACCGCAAAACCGCCGTCCCCTTCATGAAAGCAATGGAGCAGGGGGATCAGCTAATCCAGGAAAATCGCTTTGACGAAGCGATCGCCGCCTTCGACCAGGCCAGCCAGATTCTCCCCGATCGCTACGAACCCTGGTATGGGCGCACCATCGCCCTGATGCTCTCTGAACGCTTCGACGAAGCCCTGCAAGCCGCCGATCGCGCCATTGAACTGCAACCCGACTTCTACGGCGCATGGCACTACCGGGGACTGGTCCTGCGCAACCTGGGCCAACCAGACCAGGCGATCGCCGCCTACGACGAAGCCCTCAAACTCAAACCCAGGGACCCCAAGCTGATGAGCGATCGCGGTGTCGCCCTGATCGAAGCAGGCCAGTATGAAGAGGCGATCACCGCCTACAGCCAGCTTCTCAAACTGCAACCCAGTTCTGCCCTGGCTTTCTACAACCTGGCGTGCAGCCATGCTCTTAAAGGAGAAACGGAACCCGCCCTGAAAGCACTCCAGAAAGCAGTGAACCTGGAGGACGGGTATGGGGCGATCGCAAAACACGATTCCGATTTAGAGGCAATTCGGGGGTTAGAGGAGTTTGGGGTGATTGTGGATAGGTAGATGGGTGGATGGGTGGATGGGTGGATGGGTGGATAGGTAGATGGGTGGAGGGGTGGATGGGTGGATGGGTGGATGGGTGGATGGGTGGATGGGTGGATAGGTAGATGGGTGGATGGGTGGATGGGTGGATGGGTGGATGGGTGGATGGGTGGATGGGTGGATGGGTGGATGGGTGGATGGGCGTTGCGGTGAGCGATAGCCGAACCGTGGATGGGTGGATGGGCGTTGCGGTGAGCGATAGCCGAACCGTGGATGGGCGTTGCGGTGAGCGATAGCCGAACCGTAGATGGTAAGGAGGGCAGTGAAGGAGGTCGGAGGCAAAGGCAAAGGCAAACCAGCGTTTCACAAGCCTGAGTTCTCGTGCGAAGTATCGTTACTCATCCACTCATCCACCCATCCACTCATCCACCCATCCACCCATCCACTCATCCACCCATCCACTCTCCCCCTACGTTCAACCGACCGCTCACGGCCAAGCCCTCTCCACCCGCACCAGCGTCACTGGATTCTGCGGCGCAAATCTTGTGAAATCTCCCACGGGAACCGATCGCGCCACCTGAATTTGCAGCATCCGATACGTCCACTCCGCAGCGTGGGTCTGCCCCCAGGCGACTAATTCAGCAAGATTTTCCAGCGTGGCGATCGCCACCACCATCACCCCCTCCGGTCGCAGCACCTGACAACAAGCCTCCAGAATCTCGGTGAGAAAACTCCCGCTACCGCCAATGAAAATGCGATCGGGCGCGGGCAGTCCCGCTAGCGCTCCGGGGGCGGTGCCGTGAACGGGGGAAACATTCTCAACCTGGAACCGCTGCTGGTTCTGTTCAATCAGCGCCACTCCAGCGGCAGTTTTCTCAACGGCGTAAATTTTCGAAGTAGGACAGAGCCGAGCAATTTCAATAGAGACAGAGCCGGTGCCCGCGCCAACATCCCAGACGGTTTGGTCAGGATAGAGACCAAGTTCCCCCAGCGCCAGCAGCCGCACCTCCCGCTTGGTCATCAAACCGGGTCGATCGCCAAAACTCAGAAAACTTGAATCTGGCAAACCCAGCAGCGGCAGACTCACAGGCGCGATCGTCTCTGCCGTCCGCAGCAAAATCACCACATTGAGCGGCTCAAAAGACTGCTGCGTTAATTCCTCAGGCGTAAAGCACTGCACCCGCTCAGCCGTTCCCCCCAAATTTTCACAGACCCAGCACCGATACGCCCCCGGCAGTTCCAGACTGAGCAACAAATGTGCGATCGCCCCCGGCGTATTGCGGTCATCCGTCAGCACCGCGATTTTACTTGCCCCCTGCTGCAACGACTGAGTCAACGCCTCCAGCGATCGCCCATGCGCACTGATTAACCGCGCATCCTGCCAGGAAACCTTAATCCGATTAAACGCCAACTGCACCGAACTCACCTGCGGATGGAACGTCAGCAGCTCAGACTCAAACTCCGTCAACAGCAGCCGCCCAAACCCAAAAAACAGCGGATCCCCCGAAGTCAGAATCACAATCAGCGGAGAGTTCTCAAAAACGATTCCCCCTTGATTCTTGGAAAGCTCATCCCGAATTCTCGCTATCGCCTCCCGCAAATCTCCCAACACAAACCGTGGTGTAGCCTGTTCTGGGAAATAGCTGAGATGGCGATCGCTCCCCACAAGTAGCGTTGCCTGCTTCACCAGCCGCTGCACCGTCTCACTTAACCCCAGCAGCCCATCCAGTCCAACTCCCACCACTTGAATGGGTGTCAAATCTGCGCCTTTGCTCATTCTTCTTCCCCTGCTCACACTTTCATCACTGTAGCCACCTCATAAACGCGGCATTCTGATTCTCAACTCCGACATCAGTTTAAGGGCGTAGCATTCGGCCATGATGTCTTGCCCGCCGCCGTAGCGTATCTGCCGAATGCTGCGCCCCCACAACCACACCCATCTGCGTTCATCTGCGTTCATCTGCGTTCATCTGCGTTCATCTGCGTTCATCTGCGTTCATCTGCGTCCAGGGTTCGACTTATCGCGGTTCGGCTGATCTCACCGTCGAAGCCTCACCCCAAAGTCTGCGTTCCCTATCCCCAAAAACTATTTTCCTCTGGTGCATTCTCTGAATTCCTGGGAACACTAATGATGGAAATGAGCAATGCCCTTCCCCTAAAGTGGTGGAGCGTTAGAGATTTATGAGCATCGAAAAGATTGTCGAACAGGCTCTTCATGACGGATACTTAACTCCGGCAATGGAGGCAGAAGTTGGGCGCATTTGTGACACCGCCTCGGAACTGTCTATCGAGGAATACATGGCGCTCGACCGATTAATGGGAGCGCTGTTGACCGGGGAAGTAGTTGCTGTTCCCCGCAAGCAGTTTATCAACGTGATGGAAGAGCTGGTGCTAACGGAGGCGATCGCCCGTGTCGCCGAAATCGAAGCCACCAGCGACTGCACACTGGATCTGGGTGACATCGCAGCTTACGCGCTGAACCGTCTACCCCCCCTATATGCTACGACCGAAGAAGGGGCTGACTACCAGCGCACCCGCGCCCAGGAGGAACTGCAAACCCTGATCGCCCAGCAGGTGAGTGAAGCGATCGCCCGCAACCTCGATCGCCCCGACTTCTTCCCCGAACGGCAGGCTATTACCAGGAGTAGTGGTGGCGATGATGTGGTGACCCAAATGAGTTCACTACTTCAAAGCTATGCCCACAAGTTTGAAGTGCATAGCAACTGAGGTTGACCCGCCAAATTTCACAGGAAATTTTCTTTGGACTGAGATTGACCTATAGGACTGAGACAATGCCACCCATCCACTGGGTGGCTTTATTTTTCCTTACTGGGCTTTTGACGACTTCATTGAAAAGCTCATTAAGAGAGTGTTTCGCGGTATCGCAGAAGAAATAGTCAAAAGTCCAGTAAGTAAGTGGGCGTGGAAAAAGTCGAAACCCCAAAAGCGATTCCGCCCGCTGCGCGGGCGGAATCGCTTTTGGGGTTTCAAGCTTAATCACGCCTATCTACTTACCTCAAGAGCCAGGACTGGGAGTTGGCTGCAACTCAGGATTAGGTGCCGCTCCCGGTTGTTCAACCGCCGGGGCTGGGCCAGGTGCTACCCCTTCAACTGGGCTGGGCAGTGGAGCGGGCGATTCAACGGGCGCAGGGGCGACCGGGGGCACCACTGGCGCAACGGTTGTCGGAGCTACGGCAGGACTCTCAACCGGAGGTTGCGTGGGCAGGGGAGAGGGAGGCACAGCGGGGCTGGGAGCAGAGGGCGGAGCAACGGCGGGGGCCGGAGCGCTGGGTTCTCCCAGGATGCTGCGAGCGCCGGTGTCAAACACTCCGGCAACGCAGGCGATCATAATGGTGGCCAGCGTTCCCACGAACAGCGATTTCCATCCCAGTTCAGAGATATCCTTGCGGCGAGACGGAACCAGGGCGGTGGTGCCTCCCACAAAAATACCGACGGAGGCCAGGTGGGCAAAACCAGAAAGGGCATAGCTGACAATCAGCAGAGCGCGATCGCTCACTTTCCCTGCAGCAGCGGCCTCCGCCAGCGCCTGATAGGGAGGAATTGCCGTCTCAAACAAACGCCGACCAATGATCACCGAAGAAGTCCACAGTTCGTCCCACTGGAGCGACACCCCGGTTAGCACCGTCAGCGGCAGGAACAGCGCTCCCAAAATATTTTGCAGCGTCACCACGCTGAACACCGTCCCGATGGAGTTGAGCACTGGCACCAGGGGGCGGAGGAGTGGCCAGGTTTGCTCAGTGGTCACATCCTCAAGGCTGGCCAAACCTGAGAAGATCTGATTGACCAGGTACACCAGACCCAGGATCAGGATCAGTACCGCAGCGATCGACACCGCCATCTTCACGCCATCCAGCGCCCCCATAATTGCCGCATCCAGGGGGCTAACCCGCTCAATCACTTCACCCCCAATCGTTTCCTTAGGAGCAGTCTGGAAATCTGCCCGATCGACTGCGGCATCAACGGGGTCGGTGTCCTCCAGCAGTTGATTCTCGACAGGAATACCGCCTGCGGTGAGGGGAACTTCGGTTTCGGGGACAAGAATTTTTGATAGCACGAAGCAGGCCGGGATCGCCATGATCGAAGCCGACACCAGGTGCCCCAGAATGTTGGGAAAGACAGGACGCAAAAAGTTGACGTAGATCGCCAGCGTTGAGGAAGCTGCCGTACCAAAGCAGCAGGCCAGAATCGCGCAGAGTTCACTGCGGGTCATTTTTTTCAGGTAAGGCCGAACCACGATGGCCGCCTCAATCCCCACAAAAATATTGGCTGCACCGCTAAGCGCTTCAGCTCCACTCAGGCGCATGATGGAGTAGAAAATTTTGGCGAACACATTAGTAATCATCTGAATCACGCCCAGGTTGTAGAGCAGAGCCATGAATCCAGAGAAGAAAATTACCGCAGGCAGCGCTCGGAAGGCAAAAATGTAGCCGAGCTGAATGGCACAGTAGCCAGGAATCACCTGTCCCGCAGTGTTAGGCGCACAGGCGGTTGCCCCCTTTGCCAGGGGAGCCAGGATAAACGGCTCCTGCCCTGGTACAGGGACAATGTTGCGACCGAAGACAAAGCGTGCCCCCGCATCAGCAGCGTCAAAAACAACGTTGAGTAGATTGCTAAAAACCTGCAGTAGATCTCGCGTCAGGGGAACGGTGAACACCAGTGCCCCCAGCACCAATTGCAGCAAAATCCCCAGGAACACAACTCGCCAGGGAAAGTAACGGGGATTGCGATTTTCGGAGAAGACCCAGGCGATCGCACACAGTCCAAAAATTCCCAGAAACGAGATGAGGTTCAGCATGGGGTTGAACTGGTTCATGCCAAAATGCCTCCTAAAACACCAAAAACAGCGCTGCCAGAATACTCTCCTGCATTATGCCCGCTAATGGGTACCGATACACAAAAGGGTTTGCACCGACGCGATGCGTCGGTGCAAA
>JBIKWV010000175.1:0-7500 GCA_044356135.1 Elainellaceae cyanobacterium | reverse complement strand
TTGAGGAGATGGGGGCAGCCCTCCCCCCTCTCCCCCAGTCTGCGAGGGGGCATCCGATAGGGAATTCGCCATAGAAAAATCAGTATCTTAAAAAGAATACCCCCGACTATAAGAGGCTCATAGAAGGACTGGTGGGAACCGTTCAGATTTCTTAATTCCGCTGGGCAAATCTGTAGGGCGCTAGGCTACAGTCTTTAGGAGCGAGTGCCATGTCCACTTTCAGAAGTCTGTACCGCCAGCAGCCATGACCCCATCTCCAGGGCCAGAACAGCAGCCCGAACCCCAACGCCCCGGTAGCCGACGGCGATCGCGCGCCGTATTTGCACGGACAGGACTGGGACTGGGAGCAATTGTCGTCGCCGGAGGCGCAATCGGAGGACTATGGCTGTGGCGGTTTGTCTACACCGAGCTGGCTCCGCTGGTAGAACGCAACCTGTCCCAATTACTCAATCGCCCGGTGGAACTGGGACGAGTACAGCAGGTGACGCCAACCAGCCTGGTGTTTGGCCCTTCGGCACTACCGCCGACGCCAACGGATCGTGATCGCGTCACCGTGGAACGCGTTGAGGTGCAATTCAACCCCCTCACCGTGCTGACCGATCGGCGACTGGGGCTGACCGTCACACTGATTCGTCCGCAGGCATTCCTGGATCAAACCCCGGATGGTGAGTGGATTCAAACTCGGGTTGAAACCCAGGAGGAAGAAGGGCCGATCAAGACCGAGCTGGACCGAATCGCAGTGCGGGACGGCACCCTGGTTCTGGAACCGGATCCGCGCGCCAAGCAAACAACAGGAACGGGGACCGCTGCCGCTACTGTCACCCGGTCCCAGGTCACTATCCGTCAGTTTAATGGGGGGGCTGACCTGAGCAACGGAACTCAGGATATCCGGTTTGACCTGGCGGCGGCACTGGGGGCAGGCACCGCTCAGGTGAACGGAGAGACGCAGCGAGAAGCAGGCAACACAAAATTTTCGGTGCGAGCCGACCAGCTTCCTGCCGCCGAGGTTTCAACCCTGATTCCCATTCCCGTGACTGCTCAAGGGGGTGCCCTGTTTGCCAATACAGAGGTGCTGTTCCTGCAAAATGAACTGTCTGCGATTAACGGCACCGCCCGCGTCCAGAACATCACCGCTCGTGCCGCCAACCTGCCCCAACCAATCACCCAGGCCAGTGGTCAGTTCCGTTTCCGCGATCGCCTGATCACACTGGAACAGGGCACCGCCCGCTATGGACAGATTCCCGCCCGCTTCAACGGAAATTTCCATCTCGACAACGGTTACGACCTGAGGGCACAGCTCCGGGGGGTGAGCGTCGATGCCATTCGCAAGACGATTCAGGCGCAAATTCTGCCCGTTCCCATTACCGGACGGTTTGATGCTGATGTCGCCGTGACGGGACCACTGGATCAGCCGCTGGTATCGGGCACCCTCACCAGCCAGGGCATCACTCGCGTTGATCGCATCGACTTCGATACGATTCGCAGCGGATTTGCCTTTCAAAATCAGGTGCTGACGCTGCGGGAGGTGATGGTCACCCCGGTTGAAGGCGGGGTCGTGACGGGGGGTGGACAGGTGACGCTGGGCAATACCCCGAACGTTGCCCTCACCTTGAATGCCCAGGATCTACCCGGAGACCCAATCGCCCGTCGCTACGGGGCCAACACCCAGAACTTTCGGTTGGGTCGGGTGCAGGCAGATGTGCGGGTAGCAGGCCGTCCCGATGCAGTGCAGACACGGGTGGTGTTCCGGGCACCGGGGGCGTTATACCCGATGCGGGGGACGCTGGCGATCGCCGACAACCGAATCCAGATCCAGCAGGCAGAAGCCCAGGTGGCAGGCGGCACCGTCACTGCCCGGGGTAACATTACGGCTGGCCAGCTCCAGGCTACGGTGCGCAGTGCCGATGTCCAACTACGGCAGCTTTCACCGCAGCTACGGGGCGTGTTCAGCGGCGATGCTCAACTGGCTGCAAACTTGAACAACTTCAGCCTGCGCAATCTGAGAGCCGAGGGTAATGTCAATCTGTCCCAGGGCGTTGCGGTGCTCAACGGCCCTCTGAGGGCTGAGGTACGCTGGTTGGGCGATCGCCTGCAAATCGACCGGGCCACGGCTCCCGGTTTTTCCGCCGATGGGGCGGTGCTGGCGCGAGTGGAGGGGCAGGGGGCACCTGCGATCACCGCTCTTGACCTGAATTTGAATCTGCGCGATTACAACCTGGCCACCTTTCCCGTTACCCTGCCCAATCAGGTACGACTGGCGGGGCGCGGAGATTTCGATGGACGGGTGACCGGGACACCATCGGCTCCAATGGTGGCAGGCAACCTGCGACTCAACAATCTGGCGGTTAATCGTCTGAGGTTTGAGCCAGTCCTGTCCGGTTCGGTGAATTTTGCAGGCGGACGAGAAACCACTGTTGACCTGCGGGGTGCCAACGACCGAATTGCCATTACCCTCGATCGCCGTTTTCGGCCCACGACGTTGAATGTACGGGCTGGGGATGCGGTGGCCGAAGGACGGACGGTGGGCGATCGGCTCACGGCCAGCCTGACCCGCTTTCCCCTCGATACCCTCAACCTCACCCCGGCAGCAAACATTGGACTGGGACCGATCACGGGTCTGGCCACTGGGAATCTGGACGTCAACCTGGCCAACTTTGCCAGCGTCGGTAACCTCACCGTTGAACGACCGGGCATTGGCTATATCGTAGGCGACTGCTTTACCGGACAGTTTCGCTATGCTAACGGGCAGGCTACGTTGTTCAACAGTCAACTACTCCAGCTCGATCGCGGCTCACTGCGGGGCGTCGCCAATATCAGTAATCCCTGCAATCCGGAGCTGGCCGTGGGTAGCCGCTACCGTCTGAATGGGTCGGTAACGCTGGGGAACAATCCCCGCTTCCAGGGGCAGGTGGAGGCAGCCCACGGCAGGATTCAAGACGTTCTGGCCGCCCTCCAGATTTTTGAGCTATCGGATTTCCGTCGGGGCATCGGGACTCCAGCCTATGGCCGCGCTGCGGATCTGACGGTTGTCCCGGTGGGCAATCCCGACGATACACTGCTCAATCAACTGCGGCGGTTTACGGAGATCAGCACGCTGTTGCAGATCCAGCAGAACGAACGGGCCGAGGCCAACTATTTACCCGATCTGTCAACGGCCATCGGAGAGTTCACGGGAACATTGAATTTTTCTGGTTCGGCTCGCACGGGTATTGCCTTCAACTTCGACCTCCAGGGGCAAAACTGGCGCTGGGGCAAATACCAGGCTGAGCAGGCGATCGCCAAAGGGGAATTTTCCAACGGTCAGTTGCGGCTACTGCCCGTGCGCCTCCAGTCGGGGGACTCCTTCCTCAACTACAGCGGCACGGTGGGTGGATCGCAGCAATCCGGTCAGCTCCAGGCCCAAAACGTGCCCGCCGACCTGGTGCAGGAGCTGTTCCGCCTGCCGATTGATATTGCAGGCAACCTGAACGCCAATGCGAGCCTGGAGGGCAACCTCCAGAATCCTCTGGCGCGGGGGCAGATTACCCTCAGCAATGGCGCGATCAACCGCACACCGATTCAGGATTTCAACACCAGCTTTCTCTATGAAGATGCTCGCCTGCGCGTCATCAGCCGTCTCCTGGTTGACGGTTCCCAGCCGCTGCGACTGACGGGTAGTATTCCACTGGCACTAGGGGCAACCCAGCCCGACAGTGACGCCATCAGTCTGGATGTGAATGTCCAGGATGAGGGGCTGGCAATTCTCAATATCTTCACCAATCAGGTAGCCTTCAGGGGCGGCAGGGGCAACGTAGACCTCCAGGTCAGTGGCACTCTGCGGGAACCCCTGATCACAGGAGCCGCCCGCCTGGACAACGCCACTTTTTCGTCCCCCGCCCTGCCGGAACCCCTGACCAATGTTACAGGAAACGTCCAGTTCAACCGCACGCTGATCCAGGTAGACGGCTTGCAGGGGCAGTTCCGTCAGGGGCAGGTGGTGGCGCGGGGGGCACTGCCCATTTTTAATGTGGCGGATCTACCCCAAAGTCCCGTCGGCAACCCACCCGTTAACCCGCTGGCCATTGCGCTCAATGAGGTAGCACTGAATTTCAAGGGACTCTACCGGGGCGGGGTCAATGGTCAATTACAAATTCTGGGAACCGCTCTGGCACCCAGAATTGGCGGCAATATTCTGTTGAGCAATGGTCGAGTTGAACTCCCCAGTGGCGCGCAGACCAGCCTGCCCGCAGTTCAGCCTCCACAACCGGGGGGAATCACGACTCCACCGCAGCTCAACAATTTGCAAATCACCCTGGGACCGGGAACCCAGATTGTGCTGGATCCGGTGCTCAACTTTGTCGCCAGTGGAGACCTGCTGATCAATGGGCCTCTGGGCAATTTGCGACCCAGGGGCGTGATTCAACTGCGGGCGGGACAGGTCAACCTGTTCACCACCCAGTTCTACCTGGCGCGGGGCTACGAGAACACGGCAGAATTCCTGCCCAATCGGGGGCTGGACCCAATTCTCAACGTGCGCCTGAGTACCTCGGTACCGGAGGTGACCCGAACGCCCGTCCGCAGCACCACCGATATCTTTCCGCCCTCCGAAATCCAGGAGACACTGGCAACCAACTTTGGGGCGATCGACACGGTACGCATCCAGGCGACGGCGACAGGCCCCGCCAGCCAACTGTTTGACAACCTGGAGCTGACCAGCAATCCCTCTCGCTCCCGTGAGGAAATCATTGCGCTGCTGGGGGGTGGCTTTGTGGATACGCTGGGACGAGGGGACAGTACACTGGCGATCGCCAACCTGGCTGGTTCTGCCCTCCTTACCAGCCTGCAAAACATCATCCGCAACACATTGGGCCTGACAGATTTTCGTCTGTTCCCCACCACCTCCACTTCCCGCCGAGGCAACACCACGCTGGGTCTCGCCTCTGAGCTGGGGATCGACATCACAGGCCAATTCTCGGTTTCCGTGCTGCAAATTCTCACAACCCCCAGCCCTACCCAGTTCAACCTGCGCTACCGCCTCAACGATCAGTTCCTACTGCGCGGTTATGTAGACACTTCCGGGGCAACAGGAGCCGTGCTGGAGTTTGAAACCCGATTTTAATTGCAGTGGCATGGTGCGACGCACCATGCCACTGCAATTAAATATTACTCCAGGAGCGAGGGAGCGGGCGGCAGATCAGAGGGCGGGTCGTTCATCAGTGCCAGTTCTACCACCTCTTCGGTCTCTGGGTTCTGGACGCGGCGCAATTGCGAGAAAACGCGGTAGGCATCCAGCATCCGGGGATCGACCTGGAACAGCGGAGCATGACCGTCACCCTCCATATTCACCAGATTGAATTCGATATTTTCGGCGTAGATCGCCATCGTGATGTCAAAAATTTCCAGAAAATAGATGACCCAATTGCACTGCTCCTCCGGGTAGTCCTTGTAGTACTGGATAATCTCGGCGATGCGAGCCTCCAGGTGGGTGCGGGAGTAGCGACAGATCAGCACCAGCTTCAGCAGCAGTACAGCAATGGTCAGCGGATTGCCCTGACTCACCGCCTGCAGGAAAAGTGGCGACGGCTCCTTTTCTCCCTCGACGCTGGTGAAAGTCAGCGCTTCGATGATGCGATTGCAGGTGCGCAGCAGCAGGGCATCGCTGATGGGCTGGTCGTGATAGTCCACATACAGCCCATCAATCTGCTCCCAGAGCTGTTGCCGCAGCGTTTCTACATAGCCCTGATTGCCAGATGAAAAGATCAGGTAGCGCTTCAGACACTGCTTAAACTCCAGGTAGGGCAAATTCTGCGTCTGCTGTACAAAGATATTGGCCAAATTGCCGTAGCTGAAGATCCCCCGTCGGGCCACAATCGACTTGACCAGCCGCAGCACATCGTCTCCCAGGGCAGTGGGATTCTTGGGCAGGCACTCGACGGGCATGTGGGTTTGCGATTTGGCGGTATACATTGCCAGCTCAAACTTGAACTGTTCCTTGAGCTGCCGGGACAAAGCTCTGGCCGCGTGGCGCTGCTCAACCGGGTTCTTCAGGTCGGCGTACTGGGGCACCAGCAGGTAGGAGACATAGCGCTCCGTCCAGTGGGTTTTGCGCTCCTCGTGGCGCGTTGTGAACAGCTTAATCTGCTGAAAGTCTTCACTCTCAACGAATTCACAGACCCAGTTGCGCAGGCGTCGCAGCGTTGGAGAAACAGTCGGGCGATGGAGAATCGGGTCGTCGAACAGATGGATCAGCTCCTGGGTGTACTTATGATTGCGGCGCAATTCCCAGTTGTTGATCAGGATGTAGCAGGAGCGCTTCAGCGTGTTGCGAAACTCTGCATGGTGGTTCGAAAAGACGATTTCGTAGAGGGCAGGCAGAATATGCGAACTGAAGGTATTCACATGGTGGATGTAAAGACGCTTAAATTCCGCCAGCACCTCTTCTGGGGGCCAGTTCTTGACAATATCCAGCAGGTAACCGTAGATCACCTCCTGTGCCAGGGCAATATTCCGCTGGAACGGCCTCCGGGACGACAAGTTGGGTCGGTGACTGTGATCGACTTCTAACACCATAAAGATACCCGATAGCAAACTAAGAGACCGATGCAAACAGCGCTGCTCACCCGATTGGGGGTCGGCAGATGTGGAAATTTGGCCACCCCAGGGAATCATCCCTGCGACCTCTTCACAGATCAGGTGCGATCGCCATCTACAAAGCAACAGAAAGCAATAAACTCACCGATGAAAGATTCAGTTTTGAAAATTGGTAGGCTGCACCCTTTTTGTTGCTCACGATGATCCAGATCACAGTGAACCACCACCCAGACCCGCTAAAATCTCCTGGACATCCTTTAGTTTCGCCTCGACACAACCGCTGCATTCAGGGGTCATGCAGTTGGGCGATCGCAGAATGAGCCTCGAAGCACCGAGGTCGATTGAACAATCGCCTCCAGATTCTATAGGATGACCTGTAGCAGCCGGGATGCTGCCATAAAAGATGCATGTTCCGGCAGGGAGATGCCGGATTAGCGATCATGCAAGGCTTCGGTCACCCAGTCGAAACGGGCGGGAGCGGGAATTAATGCAAATATTCTATCGGAGAAGCCCAAATTCAGCTAAATTTGATGGAATCTTTGCAGATTTTGTCAGGACGAAAGGAAAGGGGGCCAGGTTCCAGGAGTGGCGCGGGAACGTGCTTCAGGGGCGTTGAGACCACAATTGCCCGAAGGGAAGGTGGAAGGCAGCACCAAAAATCAGCCTTAAGGGGGAGATCGGCAGGCGGGCGATCGGGATATTGCAGCTTTGGGGGAACTACACCCTCCGTATTAATAGCCCGCTGAGTATTAATTATAACAACAGTATTTCTACGTGGAAAGTACTTCCGGTAATTTGAGCTTTGCCGGGGTGTGGTCATAGACACGAGGAGCGGAAATTTAATCAATCCGTGATTTGATCATTCACTGGACTTTCGACTAAGGGGCTATCCGAAAACCCAAATTCTGGCAGGCGCGACGCTGTAGCGTC
>JBIKWV010000174.1:0-7510 GCA_044356135.1 Elainellaceae cyanobacterium | reverse complement strand
TCAGCTTTGGCACATCCGCAGTTGTGATGGTTTTGGGGTACTGCTGTGCTTCAGAAAAATTGTCTGGATGCCCCAGGGTGAGTAATTGATCCAGTGGAAAGGAATAGTTGGCTGTCACCATAACTAGCCCTGTATGATTTATTCTGATCAGAATACCTCAGTTGCCAAAATCTGATCTGGTGCTGCTCTTGAACCTGTTCTTTAAATGTTTTTGCTATGACAAACGCATCGGGCATTGATAATAATCCCCTTTTTGCCCTTCCAGGAAGCAGGGTTTCCAGCGCGGCGATCGCCGCCACTTCAGTTCCAGACTGCGGCTGCTCTACCCCAACTCCTCCTGTCGTTCCCCAGATCGCCGTCGGCACCGCTCGCAATGACATCCTGATTACCGCCGCCGCAAACGATACTCTGTTTGGCCTGGGCGGCGATGATCTGTTGTTAGGAGACGCCGGAAATGATGTGCTGGATGGGGGGGGAGGGCGCGATCGCCTGTTTGGCGGCGATGGCAACGACCAGCTATTTGGCGGCACTGGCAGCGACCAACTGTTTGGTGCTGCGGGGGATGATTTGCTCAACGGCTGGAGCAGTGCTAACACAATCCCTGCCAATCCTGGACGCAGCACGATTGATATTCTCGTGGGAGGGGCAGGACGCGATACCTTTGTCGTGAGAACGGCCTATAACGACGGCATCGCCAATACGTCCGGCACTCAGGACTACGCTCGAATCTCTGATTTCACCATCGGGCAGGATCGTATTCAACTATCGCTGGGAGCTTCCTACCGCCTGGGTCGGGCAGCAGGTCTACCGGGCACCGCTATTTTCTTGCGCAACGGCGGTACGGATGAACTGGTGGCGATCGTAGCCAATGTTTCATCGGGTTTGCGGTTGAATAATCTGAATCAGTTTGTGTATGTCTAAGGATTATGGTGAGACATCCGCCCGAACGGGCAAGATGCCCATCCCACAAGAATTAATTCAATGCCATTGACCTAATGCCGTCCCGTCAACCGATCGCGCAAATGTTTGATCCGATCGCGGTACTTCGCGGCCTCCTCAAACTCCAGCTTCTTTGCGGCTTCCTTCATCTGCGATTCGAGTTGCACAATCAGTGTTGGGATGTCGTCTAGCGACAGGTCATCTGCCTGCTCATAGGCTTCCTCCAATTCCTGGGCGTTGACCCGACGGGAGACCTCCAGAAATTCCAGAATTGCGTTCTTGCGCTCCCGCACAATGGGCTGGGGGGTGATGCCGTGCTTCTCGTTATATTCCTGCTGGATTTGCCGCCGCCGTTCAGTCTCCTCGATCGCCCGTGCCATACTGTCTGTCAGGTTGTCAGCGTAGAGGATGGCCTGCCCCCGGACGTGACGGGCGGCGCGACCGATGGTCTGAATCAGCGATCGCTCCGCCCGCAGAAAGCCTTCTTTATCCGCATCCAGAATCGCCACCAGGGAGACCTCCGGCAGGTCAAGACCTTCCCGCAGCAGGTTGACCCCCACCAGCACATCAAAGTCGCCCTTGCGCAGATCTTGCAGAATCTCAATCCGCTCAATGGAGTTGATTTCGGAGTGTAGATAGCGAATGCGAACGCCTCGCTCTTGCAGGTATTCGGTCAAATCCTCGGCCATCCGCTTGGTAAGGGTGGTGACCAGGGTGCGTTCGCCCTTGAGCACCCGCTCCTTCACCTCGCCCAGCAGATCGTCAATCTGGCCTTCGGTGGGACGCACGGAGATCTCGGGGTCGAGCACTCCGGTGGGTCGAATAATCTGCTCTACAATTCGGCCAGTACCGCGAATGTAGTTGCGGGCGGTGTTCTTCTCATCCCCTTCGGTTTCAAACTTGCCACCGGAGATCTCCAACTCCCAATCGCCCGGAGTCGCGGAAACAAACACACACTGGTGTACTTTCTCCCAGAATTCCTTGTCCTTCAGGGGGCGGTTGTCGGCGGCGCTGGGTAGGCGAAAACCGTGCTCGATCAGCACCATCTTGCGGGAGCGATCGCCGTTATACATCCCCCGGATCTGGGGAATCGTGACGTGGGACTCGTCGATCACCAGCAGCCAGTCCTTCGGGAAATAGTCGAGCAAGCACTCCGGTGGTGAACCGGGAATGCGGCCTGCCAGGTGACGGGCGTAATTTTCAACGCCGTTGCAGTAGCCCACTTCCCGCAGCATCTCCAGGTCGTAGCGGGTGCGCTGCTCCAGGCGCTGGGCTTCCAGCAGTTTATTCTCGCTCTCCAGTTCCGCCAGTCGCTCTTTTAGCTCTTCCTGAATCGCTTCGCAGGCTTCCTGGAGCCGTTCCTCTGGGGTAACGAAGTGCTTGGCGGGGTAAATGCTGACGGCCTCCATGCTTTGCAGCGTCGATCCGGTGATTGGGTCGATGTAGCGAATGGCGTCAATTTCATCCCCAAAGAACTCCACCCGGATAATCCGATCTTCATAGGAGGGGCCAACCTCCAGCACATCGCCCTTCACCCGGAAGCGTCCCCGCCCTACGTCGAGGTCGTTGCGTTCATACTGAATGGTGGTCAGGTCGCGCAGAATTCGCCGCTGGTCGGCCTCCATGCCGACGGACAACTGTACCGCCGCATTCAGATACTCGGAGGGAATTCCCAGACCGTAGATACAGCTAATCGAAGCGACTACGATCACGTCTTTGCGCTCGAACAGCGATCGCGTTGCCGAGTGCCGCAGCATATCGATCTCGTCGTTGATTGAGGCTGTCTTGGCGATGTAGGTATCGGTCACCGGGATGTAGGCTTCCGGCTGGTAATAGTCGTAATAGCTGATGAAGTACTCAACGGCGTTGTCGGGGAAAAATTCCCGCAGCTCGTTGCACAACTGCGCTGCCAGCGTCTTGTTGTGGGCCAGCACCAGCGTCGGCTTGCCCACGTTCTGAATCACTCGCGCCATCGTATGGGTCTTTCCGGTGCCCGTGGCCCCCAGCAGGGTCTGGAATCGACTGCCCTGTTTGAGCTGGTCGGTGAGCTGGGCGATCGCTTTTGGTTGGTCGCCCATCGGTTCAAACGGAGCCTGGATATCGAAGGCTGTCATGCTTGCAATCCCTTAAATAAAAGAGAGCGAGACCTTTCTATGATGACGGATCAATAAGATTTGTGGGGGAGTACTCGACATTTTAGAATACAAAAATTGAATAGAATGCTGTGTGTGAGTGCGCCCAGCGCGCCCACACACAGCATTCTAAGTAACTGGACGTGGAAAGAGTCGAAACCCCAAAAGCGATTCCGCCCGCGCAGCGGGCGGAATCGCTTTTGGGGTTTCAAGCTCAATCGCGCCTATCTACTCAGATCACTTGAGCTATCCCTAAAATCTCATTGCGCCGAATCCAGTTATGGCTCGTCTCAACAGAGCGGTTACGCTTTGTCCTAATTCGTCAGGCAAAAGGATATGCTCCTCAAGTCCGACTCAATCAAACTCCGGTGACCAGATGCTGGCGACTTCCATTTCCCAACCAGGGAGGAGTTCTTGGACGGTGAAGCGATCGCCATCCTCCAAAACAACAGGTTCACCCTGATCCCGATACACCTCGATTGTCTGAGTGCGATAGTCCACCAGCGCCCCAACGACAGTGCCAAGTTCCAGAAACTGACGAATTTTGGCTCTAAGCGCATCCAGATCATCCGTTTTGGAGCGCACCTCGAAGATCAGATCGGGGACGATGCTGGCGAAGTCTTCAGTGGTGCGCCGCATTCGATCGGCTCAAACGAAGGAAGCATCGGGGGCACGGGTGTCGGAGGTGGCATTGGGCAGGATATAGCATGCACTGGAGGCAGCTACTCGCCCCAAACGCCGGGGATTGACCCATGCCCACAGTTGAGCAATGATGGCAGCAGCAATTTCATCCGATTCAAAACCCGATGGACTCATGACAACGATCGCTCCATCGACCAGTTCAAGGTTGTAGTCGGGATGCTGCTGCTGAAATCGTTTGAGGTCTTCAACGGTGAGGGCCATAGTGTTCTCCTGTGGGGGGGACTTGCAGAGGTTTGAGAATTTAGACGTTCAATTGGGGTGTTAATGAGGGCGATTGTCTCTATTCTGCTTTCGTTAAAAAAGTCCTGGTGGAACTAATCTGATGAGTCGAAGCCCTGCAACAACAAGCCAACCTGATCCTAAGCCTCCGACAGAAACTCCTGCCAGAATTAAAAACGTTTGTAATCTTTTAACGTTTACTCCGTTCTCGATCAGCAACTCAACAATCTCTATGTTGCCGTGCCAACAAGCTGTTTTCAAAGGAAGTTCGTCATAGTCAGCGATAGAATTGACATCAACGCCAGCAGCAAGTATTTCACGTACTTTTTGTATGTCGTTATTTTCGATTGCCTGTAAAAGCTTTTTGTTATTATCCTCAACCGATTGATTGCTAATCATGTTCGCCTCCCTCCCGTTTCAACCAGTATTCAATCACCGTCAGCACGTATTGAATTTCCTCATCGGTCAGCGCTTTTCCTTTCGCAATCCCATGCCAGCGTTCCAGGCATCCCCGGCAGCAGGTGGCGGTGGCGTGCTGGGCGACAAATACCGGATGGTTGCGCCAGGGCGTTTGTTTACCGTCGTTGGCGGGGAACGCGGGAGCCAATAGCGACTTGATGAACTGCTGAGCGTGCTGCATTACGGTGGTCCTGCCTTTGCGGTGCAGGTAGCTGAGTTCGGGGTCTTTCAGGTGAAAGCGCTGTCGGAATGAGGATTGCGATAGTTGGGTGAAGAGCGTGTCCAGGTTCGTTGTGGGAGACATGGTGGATGTGGGGCGATCGCCCCCTGAAGCAACTGCACGATCAGTCCGTCAATCCTTCATTGGAAATGGCGATGAATAAATCCGATGGATTTTGAATTCCAGATAAGAGCCTATCCGAAACCCCAAATTCTGTAAGGCGCGACGCTACAGCGTCGCGCCTTACAGAATTTGGGGTTTCGGTTTTCGGATAGGCAATAAGTGATACCTTTTTCCCAGGCTAGTTTCGTAATCATGGCATCCGCATAAGCAATCCATTGATCGTCAACCAAAGGAATAGGAACATCGATCAGAAAGATTCTATAAGTCTTCTTCTGAGCGTGGTATTCTCGCCCAAATCTTCTCGCCTTAAGGTGGAAGCCTGCTACTGCCAGGCTTCTCTCAGGGAAGAGAGCACTTCATCTTTGATTGTTAACTCTGATCGCTTCTCGATCGCCTCAGGATGCCCCAGAAATTGCAATGCCAGCATCGTAATATCATCCGACTGATCGGCATCTCCCTGAAACTCAGCCACTGCCCGACACACCAGTTGAATCACCTCTTTCGCGGAACTGTAGCGATCGGATTGCATGAGTGAAAACAACCGTTCATCTGAGAACAGATTCCCGTGGGCATCCATCGCCTCCGTGACCCCATCGGTGTAGGAGAAAAGGAGATCGCCATAGTTCAGCGTTGTGTGGCCTTCTCGGTACGTTACATCCTCCAGTACACCGATTGGGAGGCCGTGGCTCCGCTCCAGCAGTTCCAGTGCCCCATCCTGCCGACGAATGTAGGGAGGATTGTGTCCGGCGTTGGTATAGACCAATGCCCCAGTGGTGAGATTGAGCGTAAAAAAACAGAGGGTTGCGAACATACAATCAGGATTATCAACGCTCAGAGCCTGATTCACCTGGGTCAGGATTTTTGAGGGAGACAGGGTAATGTCTGCTTGTGTCCGGAGGAGCGTTTTGACCACCGCCATAAAAAGGGACGCTGGCACCCCTTTGCCCGAAACATCGCCAATGCAGAAACAGAAGGTGTTCTGCTCAAAAAAATAGGCGGTATGTTCCCGATAAAAGTAAAAATCGTAAAAATCGCCCCCCAGCTCCCGCGCAGGCTGCAAAACTGCGTCTAGCTCCAGATCCTTACGCTTTGGAAAATTCGGGAGCGTCAGCGTCAACAGATTCATCTGAATGTTTCGCCCAACCGCCAGTTCACTTTCCATGCGTTTCTTGATGGCGGTTATCTGCTCCAGCGTTTGAATGGTTTGGCTCAGTTCGGTGGTCAGGCTTTGGACCTCTGATGTCAGTACCCGCAGAGGGGAATCCGCTGGTGGCGCTGCGATCGCGTCTTCAGGTTGGTTAAGACTGTTCTTCAATTGCCGGAGCAGTCCCCGCAGGTGATGAACCCGGCGGCGATCGCCCACGTAGGCGGCGGTCAAAATCCCAATCAACAGACCGAGGCCAAATTGCAGGAAACTGAGGGAGGACATGAAGTGACTGCGCTAATCTGTCCGGTAAAAAGAATAATAATTTAATCAAGATTGCAGGCGTATTTCCCTGACAAAGCTTAATATATTTAACTTTATGGGAAAACTTGCTTTGCAGCGCAGCTAAGCCACGCCGCAAAGCAATTTCCAGACCACAAACCTTTGTTGCCAGGTAAGTCTGTCCCTTATGTACGAGCTGAGTCTGAAGAACCATCTGGACGATCTGGGGATTTTGAGCGACTGGTTGAGCGATCGCGCCCAGCAGCTTGGTATCTCCCAGCAGGCTCTCTTTCGATTGCAGCTTGTAATGGAGGAGGTGGTCTCCAATACGATCCAAAATGCGTATGTAGATACTGATGAACACACAATCGCCATTCAGTTGAGCTACCAGGATCACACCATTTGTGTCTCGGTCACCGATGACGGCATTGCTTTCAATCCACTGGAGTATCCAGAGGCGATTTTGCCCAAAAGCCTGGAAGAAGCGGAAATTGGTGGTTTAGGCATTCATCTCATGCGTCATTACACTGATGCCTGTCAGTATCAACGGAAGAACAACGTTAATATTCTAACGATGACAATTTATGATCGACTGGACTTTTGACTAAATCGCGCCGATTTTTCTGAAACCCTGATGCCGTCAGTGTTTCAGAAAAATCGGCGCTAAAATTAAATATGTCGTGAAAACCGTAGGGTTTTGTCCCTCAAAAACTCTTAATCGCTTCTGCTTCGCTCGGATATAGCGAGATCAGGCTGTCAAAACCACAGGTTTCTAAAACGTTCTTTACCATGTCGTTGGCGTTGCATAATTTGAACTGCCCCCCCGAAGATTTCATCAGTTTTGATGCCAGCAGGAGCACCCGCAGTCCTGAACTCGTGATGAATTCCAATTTTTCAAGGTTCACTAAAACCCGATTGTTCTCCTTGACAATCTTGACCATCTCGTCATTGCCATAGCCGACGGATTTGGAGTCAAGGCGACCTTCCATATCCACCACAAGAACTTCATAAACCTGGCGAGTCGTAATCTGCATTTGGCGTTCCTTTTGCAAAGCGTGGAGGGAGTCCCCGACAAGAACCTGATAATCATCCTTCAGAAACAAAGTATAAGATGCCTGGGTACTGATCAATCTGGGTAAGCGAAGTAATTTAATCTTTTTCAAATCTAATGACCTGGAGTTTTGCCTATTTTCCCTATAATGCTGCGAAACGCTCTCTTAGGCAGCTATCCAGAATAACTTGCACGTTTTTGCCCCCTCCTGAATCATCTTTGAGGCGATGTATAAATTC
>JBIKWV010000173.1:0-7524 GCA_044356135.1 Elainellaceae cyanobacterium | reverse complement strand
AAAAAAACATAAGTCCAAAAAAAAAAAAAAATCTTTTTTGTCCCCCCCCCCGCCCCCCCCCCCCCCCCCTCTCTCAAAAATAATTACAGGTTAATTTGTTCACGATCCTAAGTACTTAGAAGCTTGCCGAAAAAATATGATAGGGGCGCGGTAGGACATACCGCGTCCCTATCACTCAAGCAGAACTGACAGCGACCAGGGGCGATCGCTGTCAGCCAGAACTTAGCCAAGTCCCTCAACTTTGGCGATCGCCAGCATCGTCTTCAGCACAGAATCGGGGTTCAGGCTGATGGAGTCAATGCCCTGTTCTACCAGGAATTCAGCGAATTCGGGGTAGTCACTGGGAGCCTGACCGCAGATGCCAATCTTGCGATTGTTGGCTTTTGCCTTCTGGATCACGGTCTTGACCATCTCCTTCACGCCGTCGCTGCGCTCATCGAAGATATGGGCAACCAGGGCAGAGTCACGGTCGAGGCCGAGGGTGAGCTGGGTCAGGTCGTTGGAGCCGATGGAGAACCCGTCGAACACCTGGCTGAACTGGTCGGCCAGAATCACGTTGTTGGGAATCTCGCACATGACGTAGACCTGGAGACCATTCTGACCGCGCACCAAACCGTGTTTCTCCATTTCTGCCAGGACTCGACGGCCTTCTTCAGGCGTGCGGCAGAAGGGAATCATGGGAATCACGTTGGTCAGACCCATTTCATCGCGCACCCGCTTCAGCGCCTTGCACTCCAGGCCATAGGCTTCGGCGTACTTCGGATCGTAGTAGCGGGAGGCACCGCGCCAGCCGATCATCGGGTTTTCTTCGTTGGGTTCAAACTCGCGGCCACCCAGCAGGTTGGCGTACTCGTTGCTCTTGAAGTCCGACATCCGCAGCACAACGGGCCTGGGATAGAAGGCGGCGGCGATCATGCCAATGCCGTGAGCCAGCTTGTCAATGAAGAAGTCGGCTTTGTTTTCGTACTGCTTCGTCATCTCGAAGATTTCCCACTTGGCGGCATGGTCGGTCATCTCGTCGAAGTGCAGCAGGGCCAGCGGATGGGTCTTGATGTGGTTGGCGATGATGAACTCCAATCGGGCCAGACCGACGCCGTCGCAGGGCATTGCGGCAAGGCCAAAAGCTTCTTCGGGGTTGCCCACGTTCATCAAGATCTGGGTTCTGGTGCGCGGCAGGTTGTCGAGCGGGGTTTCGATCACCTCGAAGGGAACGAGTCCAGCATAGACTTTGCCTTCTTCGCCTTCAGCGCAGGAAACGGTGATATCCTGTCCCGTCTTGAGTAAACCGGTGGCATTGCCGCAACCAACGATCGCCGGAATTCCCATCTCACGGGCGATAATTGCGGCGTGGCAGGTGCGCCCACCCTGGTTGGTGACGATCGCACTGGCCTTCTTCATGATCGGCTCCCAATCCGGGTCGGTCTTGTTGGTGACAAGGACTTCACCCGCCTGGAATTCATCAATCTTGTGGACATCCAGAATCACCCGTGCCTTACCCTGGCCAATCATCTCACCAACTGCACGGCCTGTAGTGAGCACGTCACCCGTTCCGTTCAACTTATAGTTCTTCAGAACGTTACTGGCCTTCTGAGATTGCACGGTTTCAGGCCGAGCCTGGACAATATACAATTCTTCCGTAATGCCATCTTTTGCCCATTCAATGTCCATTGGGGTGTAGACACCACGGACTGCGGAATAGTGGTCTTCAATGATGCAGGCCCATTCGCCCAGTTTGAGAATTTCGTCATCAGTCAGGGCAAATTTTTCTCGTTCACTGCGGGGTACAGAGACGTTTTTCGTCAGCTTGTTACCGCCGAGGTCATACACCATCTTGATTTCTTTGCTGCCCAGGCGCTTTTCTAGAATCGGGCGGAATCCCTGCTTCAGGGTCGGCTTGAACACGAAGTACTCGTCCGGGTTGACGGCACCCTGAACAACGTTTTCACCTAAACCGTAAGCTGCCGTAACCAGAGCGGCATTTTTGAAACCCGTTTCTGTATCAATAGAGAACATGACGCCGGAGGTGGCGAGGTCAGACCGCACCATTTTTTGCACACCGACGGACAGCGCCACTTCAAAGTGGTCGAAGCCTTTGATCGTGCGGTAGGAAATAGCGCGATCGGTGAAGATCGACGCAAAGCAGCGGTGGCAGGCATCCAGTACACCTTTTACACCGTGGACGTTGAGGTAGGTTTCCTGTTGTCCAGCAAAGCTGGCATCGGGCAGGTCTTCGGCGGTGGCGCTGGAGCGGACAGCTACGTCTACATCCGTCTGTCCATAGCGGCCAGACAGTTCGACGTAAGAGCGGGCGATCGCCTCCTGTAAATCAGTTGGGAAGGGCGTTTCCAGAATAATTGAGCGGGCTTTTTTACCAACCTGACGCAGATTGTTAACATCTTCAACGTCCAGGGTAGAAAACAGCTCCCGCAGTCGAGTTTCAATTCCTGCAACCCTGACAAAATAGCGGAAGGCAAATGCAGTCGTCGCAAATCCAGTCGGAACGCTGACGCCTTTGCTGCTGAGTTCCCGGATCATTTCACCCAACGAGGCGTTTTTGCCGCCCACCATTGGAATGTCACCAATACCGACTTCTTCAAATTTCAGTACAAGAGCCTGAGAACGAGCGGCTTGGGCATCAGACAGTCTATCTAGTGCAATAGTCATAATTGCTCCTCTTAAGCGTTAGCTGGTTGAAGCTGCCCTCAAGAATGGATAAATTCGCTTTGATGCGCGCCGGGCTTATTCAACCGATTGAGAGTGAATGTCAGCACACGAAAAAGTTGGGCCAAGTAAGACGGGTTTCTGCAAGGGAAACAGTTTTCTTTTCTATGTTTTGTCTTTTGCCTTGCGGATGAGCCTTCAGCCAGGTTTTCATTACTGAAAACAATTCTCAACCTTCGACTTCAGTGTAGGAGAACAATTTGAGGAACTTGTGAAGAGTACTTCTACCGTGACAGAACAAATCCTGCTGCAAGACCCCGCTCAGCATCTCTAAGCATGACCCCCCGCTGTGCCGTTTTAGGAGTGCAGGGAAGCGGTGCGGCCCAGCAGCGGCCGTCCTTTGGACGCAGGAAGGAGAAGTTATTTTGTTGCACGGTTTCCAGCGCGTCAGGGGGCGGAATGAGGGTGAGGGGCGGCAACAGCAGGGTTGGCTGAAGATTGGGAAGTAGCATCGGTGCAAGTGGAATCAGGCCACTGGTTAGCAGCAGTGCCAGAATGACAAATCTTCGTTGTTTAGGTAACCATTTCAGCGCCAGCAGGTAGACCAGAACAGCGGCGATCGCAGCGCCCCCCATTGTCCACAGCAGTTGCGGTGGATCACCCCATCGGTTGGCAAACGCCAGGATCATCGGGACACCAGCGAGGGCAAAGATGCTGTTGCGGGTGCAGGCGATCGCCATCAGAAAGGCCGGAATTAAGCAAAAGTAACCGATTCCGTATCGCACACCAGGAGCCGTTGAAACCTGAAACAGCAGTCCTCCCAGACCGATCGCCAGCACAAACAGGCGCATTTTGAGGGGATGCGATCGCGCCAATGGCCTGACGCACAGCAGCAACGCACAGACAAAACCGCTGACCAGCATAAACGCAGGCATCTTTTCCCGGTTGAACCAGAAGGGCACCCAATCCCAGGACGCATTGAACTGGTTCCACGTTGCGATCGCCTCCTGCCAGCGCTCCGCAGCATAAGCCGGAAACACATTGGGCGGCAGGGATTTGGGAAAACCTGCCCAGCGCATCCAGGTTTGAATAATCAGACGGTCAATTTCTGCCCGCTCAATGCTGACTGACCAGGGCAGATCCAGGCGCAGATAGGGTAGGGGAGCCAGCGGTAGACCTACTGTTTTAATGCCGTAGGCGATACCGGGAAGCAGAATCAGGCCGAGGGGGGCGATCGCCAACAGTTTCCGAAAGTCCCACTTCTGCCAGATCAATAGAAACAGTCCCGCAATCAGAATCAGCGGCAGCGCACTAATTTTGCAGGCCACTGCGCACACCGCAAAAACAAAAGGAATTCTAAAATCTCGATTTTTCTGATCGGGAGACGTGGCAAGAATTCCCGACCACACCAGCAACACCGTCAGCGCCGCCACAGGCAAGTCGGGCGATGCGGAAATGGGCAAATACCGCGACAAAAACAGCGGCGGGATGTAGAGCAGCGTCGCCACAATCACAAACCAATCGGCCAGCCCCGCTCTTCTTTCAACAATTCGCTTAATGCAAATCAGGCCGTGTAGCACAATCAGCGACAAGGCAAACCCACCCGTGATCGGCCCAATTCTCGCCTCCAGAAACCCCGAATTGAAGGCCGCCGGAATCGTAAACCAGGTGGGAAAGCTGTAGCTAAACCGCATGTGCAGCAACCCTAATCCGGGAACCACCCCGTACTTCGACATCCACTGAATCACCTGATAGTGGTACAGCCCAAAGTCCGTGAAGATGACCGGGCGAGTGAAGAGAATCGCCATCACCCCCACGATTGCCCCATAGGCCACCGCCCACCGCCACAACAGCGCAGCAGTGACTTGCCTGAAGCGATCGCCCGCATCCGAAAATCTGAGGGCGATCGCCAGCATCACCACCAGAACCGCCAGTCCAACCAGCGGCGTCAGCGGCATAAAAAGAACAACAGCCAGCAGTGCTGCGGAGAAAGTGAGAACGCCCAGCCAGGTAGCGAGGATGAGGCGATCTCCCAGGCGTTCCAGAGTGTTCAACTGCAACCAGTCCAGCAGTGCCGCCCCCAGCAGGAAGGCGATCGGGAGCAGGAGGCTCCAGACGATGAGTAGACAGAGCATAAATGTAATCCTTACAACCGCGAAAATCCTCCCGCCAACCCGCGATTCGGATCGCGCAACTGCATACTCTCCTGGGCTGGCCCCGGCGTACAGGGGAGGGGCGCTGCCCAGCAGCGATTATCAATCGGGCGGAGATAGGTGAAATTGTTGCGCTGAACCGTTTTGAGCTTTTCAGGAGCGGGGGATTCTGTGGCCGGGGGCAACAACAGCGACGAAGCCAGATCGAAGGGCACCAGCATCCGCAGCGGATAAATGATCGATGCGATCAGGAGTATCAGGATAATGAATCGCTGTTTTGGGAGAACCTGCTGCGCCAGGATATCGAGAAGAAGGGCAGCGATCGCCCCAATTCCCATCACCCAGAGCACCTCTAGCGGATTATTCCAACGATTGGCGTAGCCCAGGATAATGGGAACTCCAGTGAGGGCGAGAATGCTCTGGCGGGTGCAGGCGATCGCCATCAGAAACGCCGGAGTCAGGCAGAAATAGCCGATGCCGTAGCGCACATCCGGCGCAGTCGAGAACTGAAACAGAATACCTCCCAGGCCCACCGCCAGCACAAAGTAGCGCATCTGAGCGGGATGGGTGCGAGCGATCGGCGGCAAACACAGGAGAACCGCACAGACCACCGAAGTCACTACCATAAATGCGGGCATCTTTGCATTCTCAAACCAGAAAGGCACCCATTCCCAAGGCGAGTTGACCTGTTTAAAGGCAGCGATCATGTCTGGCCAGTACTTCTCCTGCGACACCGGAAAAATATATTTGGGCAACGAGTCTGGAAAACCCTGCCAGCGGCCCCAGGTCTGGATAATCAGACGGTCAATTTCGGCCCGCTCAATGCTGACCGACCAGGGCAGATCCAGCCGCAGAAAAGGTAGGGGAGCCAGCGGTAAACCAATGGTTTTGATGCCGTAGGCAATGCCAGGGAGCAAAATAACGCCAAACGTCGCGGCCCTCAGGCTATCAACTAAATAATGTTTCTTCGAGAGCAGTAGAAACAGTCCCGTAATCAGAATCAGCGGCAGCGCACTGATTTTGCAAGCCAGGGCGCAGATTGCCAGCACAAATGGAATCCTGAAGTCAGGGTTTGGTTGGTCAGGGGAGGTGGCCAGAATTCCCGCCCAGACAATCAGAACCGTCAGTGCGGCAACCGGGAGATCGGGAGAGGAGGAAATCGGCAACTGCACCGCATAGAACAGCGGCGGCACAAACAGCAGCGAGGCCACAATGATAAACCAGTCCGCCAGCAGGCTCCGACGCTGCACAATTCTGCTGATACAAATCATGCAGTGGAGCACAATCAGCATCGTGGCAAAACCCCCACTCAGCGATCCGATCCTTGCCTCTAGAAAGCCCGCATTGAGCGCCGTGGGAATTGTAAACCAGTTATTGAAGCTATAGCTGAACCGCATGTGCAGTAGACCCAACCCTGGAACCACGCCATATTTCGACAACCACTGCATCACCTGGTAGTGGTACAGCCCAAAGTCCGTGAAGATGACCGGACGAGTGTAGAAGGCCGCGATCGCCCCCATCATGCCTAAAAAAACTGTCGTCCATTTCCAGGGCAGTTTAGCGATGACGAATTTGAGACGAACACCCGCATCAGACCAGCTCAGTGCGATCGCCAGCAGCAGCCCCGTCACGATTGCTCCTACCAGCGGCGTCAGGGGCATCAACAGCGCCACGGCCAGCAGGGCGCAGGAGAGGGTAATCGTTCCCACCCAGGTTGCGAGGATGAGGCGATCGCCCAATCGCGGCAGGGTGTTGAGCTGCAACCAGTCCAGTACCGCCGCCCCCAACACAAAGGCGATCGGCATCAGTACACTCCAGGCAATCAGCAGAAACAGCATAGGGAGAGCGGGAAACTGCAAGACAATTATCGTATCTGATGCGGCTCCCTGTTACTGCGGCGGGGCAGCGGGGAATCCTAGATCATCAGGTGTTCCCCAATCAATTGTTTTTCATGCGAGCGGCTTTCATGTACAAAGCAGCGCCTTTTCGCTCGCACACATTTGCTACCTGATGCGATCGCTGTATGACCTGCCTTTGATTGTTATTCTTCCAAACCCACTCTTATTTCAGGAGAACCGCATCTATGTCCAGTGCTGGACTTAACAAGTGGATTGTCAGTGGCAATCTTGCAGCCGACGTGCAGACCAAAACCGTTGAACTCAAAAATGGGGAACAGGCCCAGGTCGCCAATGCAACACTGTATGTGCGAAAGCCACGCAGCCGCGAAGAGTCGTTTACCGTGTCGCTCAGCATTTGGGAAAAGTCCCTTGCATGGCGCAAACTCCAGTTTTTGAAGAAAGGCGCACTGATTATTTGCACAGGAAGCGTCGAACCCAATCCCTACGTCACCAAGAGCAACAATGCAGTACGCATGGGCCTGGAAATGACGGTGATCGACATCGATCTGGACATCATCCCCCGCGAAGAGTCTGCCGACGAAGAACTCGCTCAGACTGAGATGGCTCCCGCCCCGGCTCCAGTCGTGGCTGCTGCCCCTGCGCCAGTGGCCCCTGCGCCAGTCGCCAAGTCTCCCATAACCGCTGAAAAGCCTGCTGCGGACGCGGCAGCAGTGGCGCGATCGGGCAAAAAGGCAGAGAAATCTGAAAAAACAGGCGTTGCCTGAGACCTGACGCAGGTTTAAAAACCATAGGCTAAGAGGGCCAACCGTTTTGCGGTTAGCCCTCTTAGCCTCTGGCATATAAGGATTCAG
>JBIKWV010000172.1:0-7529 GCA_044356135.1 Elainellaceae cyanobacterium | reverse complement strand
TTTGCACTCCGTTGCATTGAGGGTTGAAACCTTAACGTCGCTCACGCTGCAAACGGCACCTGGTGACGTTTTTGGAGTAGCATCGGCATTGGTTGTGGTCGCGGTCATCACACCAGTGGTCAACAGAACGGTGTTGACCAGAACCGCTCCAAAAACTTTGCTTTGTAATCTCATATCCGATCCTTGAGCAAATCAGTAATGGTGTTGGGTCACCAAGCTCAAGATTCCCGCCTCAAAAAACAGGTGACCACTTATACCAAATCTTCACAAAATCCCTCCGGATATCTGAAATTCATCGAGAATGCTGAGCTTTTGACTATTTCTTCGTACAATGCTGCGAAACGCTCTCTGATAGAGCCTGTTGCAACATGTTTAGTTTTAGCGCCGATTTCTCCTGAAATGCTGACTGCATAAGCTCTTCAGGAGGAATCGGCGTAATTTGGTCAAAAGTTCAGTTAGTCAAAAGTCCAGAAGAATAGCCGCCACTCAAATCGTTTGAGGCAAGACTCAGTCTGGCGAGGGCCAGCGATGGCGGAAGTTGAGTTTCTCCTGTAGAAGGTAGGCGAAATCCAGCAAAGCCGACTCTCCGTGAGGTTTCCCGACTAGCTGCATACCAATCGGAAGACCTGAACGGGTCCAACCGCAGGGAAGAGAGAGGGCAGGTAGTCCAGTGAGAGAGATTGTATAAGTTAGTACAAGATAGTCAATAATATTACGGAGAGATTGATTATTGACTGCCAGAACTGCCTCCTGATCGACTGGAAACGGCGGTACGCTGGCGGTGGGAATCGCCAGAATGTCGTAATTTTCAAAAAACTCCAGGAATCGACGGTAAATCCGTCCTCGCTGGGCTTCTGCGGCAAGATAAGCGTTAGCGGAAATACCGATTCCCTGCTCAATCTCCCAGCGCATGGTCGTGCTGAGGGACTCGGGGTGTTTCTCGATGTAATGGCCGTAGAGTTGAAAAATCAGTGCCGCCCGCAGGGTCTCAAAGGTGGGCTGGGCGTCAGTGCAATTGGGGTGTGCAGAACGGGCCGTGATTCCTGCTGCTTGTAGACGTTCGATCGCCCCCAGAAACACCCGCTCAACCTCCGCATCCACGATTGCAATTCCCAGGTCAGAGCTGAAACCCACCCGGGTCTTCGGGCATTCTGTCGCATTGAATGGGGGAACGACCCAGTTGGATTGGGCGATCGCCACGGGATCACGGGCATCGTACCCCGCCATCGCCGCCAGCATCAGCGCTGCATCTTCTACGGTGCGAGTCATACAACCATCGGTGATCAGAGACTCCCACAGGAGCAGTTTGGGCGATCGGGGAATCCTGCCGATCGACGGACGTAGCCCCACAATGCCGCAAAAGCTGGCGGGTGTTCGAACGGAGCCACCCAGGTCATTCCCCTGCGACAGGTAGCCCATCCCGGTTGCCACCGCCACCGCTGCCCCACCGCTGGAGTCGCCGCAGGTGCGCGTCAGGTCGTAGGGATTGCGAGTCTTGCCAATCAGAGGATTCTCTGTGCCCGTACCAAAGCCAAAGGGTGGAACACTGGTTTTGCCAATGATGATCGCCCCCGCTGCTTGAAGGCGAGTCACACAAAGGTCGCTCACCGTTGGAACGTGATTTTGATAGAGGGGAGAACCGTAGGTGGTGCGAATTCCGGCGGTGGCAGTCAGATCTTTGATGGTGATGGGAATTCCGTGGAGCATCCCCAGCGGTTCCCCCCGCTGCACTGCCTGGTCGGCGGCGATCGCCGCCTGCTCCGCCTGCTCTCGACACAGGGTAATAAACGCATTTAGATGAGGATTGTGCCGATCAATCTGGCTGAAACAGGCCGCTACCGCATCCACCGATTTTACCTGCTGCGATCGAATGGCAGTGGTCAGTTGGGTTGCGGTTAGCTGGTGAATTCCTGTCATTGCTGAATCGGTCATTGCTGAAACAGCTGCCCCCATCCCTTCACACGGGCTGGATCAATTCCTGCCAGCTTCAAAGCTTTCCACACCACCACGCTAATCGTGTCGTAGATGGGAATCTGGCAGTCAGCTTCCAGCGATTCCACCAGCGGAGCCGCCCACAGGTTTGTACAGAAAGTCGTGATTGCATCGGGTTTTGCGGCTGCAACTTCTCGCACCATTGCGGCGATCTCATCAGTAGTAACTTCTGAGAACGAGAAATTATCCTGACGCTTGAGATGCCGTTCTGCAATGCAGTCAAACCCGGCGGCCTGATAATTGGCGATAATTTTTTGCTGCACCTCATCCCGATAGGGTGTCACCAGCCCAAACGTTTTCACCCCCTGCTGCTGAAAGATTTCATTCAGCGCCAGCACTGACGTGGTTGCAGGAATTCCAGTTTTTGACTGAATTTGTTCACACAGTTCGTCGTCTGCATCGAAGCCCAACCACCCGGCAGATGTGCCATTCCAGGCGATCACATCCACCTTCGCATCCGCCAGGAGAGAAGCCGCCTCCAATAATTTGTCAGTCGTGAACTGTCCTAACGCAGCATCGCTGAGCGCAATCTCAGTGACACGGAACCGACCAAAGTGAACCGAGACTTCTGGCAGAGTACTGACAATGCTACAGGTGATCGGTTCCAGAACAGTATTGGAGGAGGGGGTGAGCATGCCCAGGAGAATGCGTTTGTTCATCTTAGTTCACAGACCTATAAAAATGAAATTGTTCACCGAGTCAATCGCTGGATGGATGCTGGCAGCGCTACTGCTGGTCAATCTGGAGGGCGATCGCCCAGATCGCCATGGCCCGCAGGTAGTGGCTGGCCCGAAACGTCCCCGCTGCCGTGATCGCCTCCGGGGTGCGGAATTGCAGTCCATTTTCATAGATCTGCCGCACCACCGCCTGCGTCATCCGCAGCGCCTCCTCCTTCATACCCATCTGAATCAGAAACGCCGCCAGACCAAAGTTAATTCCTGTCCAGACCTCCAGCGGATGCGTGTCTTTGGGGTTCAGCGGAGAACCATCGGGCAGCAGCCCATTTGCGGCCCCAAACTCACCCTTATGGAAGTTGAGAAAACACGCTTCGTAAACCGTTTTCAGCGCAGAGTGAGCACATTCGGAAGGCACCACGTCCGGCAATCCCAGCAGTCGAGCGTAGTACTGACCGCAGAGCTGGTCAGCCATCACCACCGGAGAACCGCTAGCGCTATCCAGTTTGTAAAAGCGTCCATTCCACAGCGTTGGGTGATAGATCGCGCGGGATTGAGTGAGCCAGGATTGCCACTGGTCGATTTTGGATTTTAGATTTTGGACTTTGGATTGGGGAGTGTCTAGAAGGAGAGCAATGGCAATCGCCGCCTCCAGCGCCGTAATCCACAGCCCACCACAATAGGCACTGATGCCCTGTAAACGCCAGTCGTCGAAGGTCTGGTCGGGGGCACCGGAGTTTTCGGGGATGCCGTCGTTGTCGAGGTCGAAGGTCTTCAGGTAGTCAAGGGTGAGGACCACTGCTTCCCAGCAGTCCTTGAGAAACTGGAGGTCGGTGCTGCCCGTCAGAACAAAGTCGCGGTAGACCTGGAGCACAAAATCGCTGCCCAGGTCTTTCCAGAGGTTGCAGTCCTGGTAGCTGGTGTAGTTGGTCTGCTCCCAGGGGTGCTCGTTGGGTGCGCCGAGGTCGTGGGGAGTGGCGTTGGCCAGTTTGCGGGGGACGAGGGGGCTTTCGGTGTTCTGGGTGGCGTAGTAGCCAATCTTGCGCAGGCGGGCGTCCTCGGCAGGAATCGCGCGGGCGAAGGCGCGGAGGACGGCTTTGTCCAGTTCGGGGAACAGCATCAGCAGGGCAAAGGAGCCGTAGAGGCGCACGTCCAGACTCTCATACCAGCGGTAGTCGAGGCACTCCACCACAGCGAACTGGCCGACGGGATCGCGCTCAGTGGCGGCACTCCAGAGCGTTGCCCCATCCGTCAGATCGTAGAGTTCGTTGAACAGCGCCATCTTCAGCCAGTCGGGGAAATCGGGGCGCTCCAGGGTGGACTGCTGCCAGATCTGGATGTTCTGCTGCCACTCCCGGTAGTGGTCGAGGGCGGTGCGGGCGATCGCCCACGCATTCCGGCCATCCCTGCCGAAGAAATCGGTGTAGCGACGGAAATAGTTCACGCCCTCAGCAAACTCAGTGACAGGGAAATCCCAGGCCAGCACGATGGGAATCTGACGAGTTTCGCCGGGGTTGAGGGTGAAGCGGAGGGCGATCGCCCCTGCCACCCGCTCTCCTTCACGGGCGGGCGTGTCATTCTGCAAATTGATCAACGAACCATCTGCCGCAAACGACGACCACACTTCGTTGCCATCACCGCTGGCGTTCCAGCGAGTGTGATAGAACGCCTCCACGTCCGCATCTGGCATCAGGATTGCCCACTGTCCTTCACCCTCCTGCGTCTGTTCTCCCCGCCCCAGGCGATCCATGACCAATCCCACACAGTCGGCTTCGGTTCTGAACTGGGTGACGTTTCCGGCACTCTCTCCCAACCGGGGCTGATACTCATAGACGGGACTGCCATCATCGCGCACTTTCACTTCGGGTGCCTTCGACGCATTGGTAAACCAGCCCACCATGTTTTCCCAGGTGAACAGGATGCTCAGGGTCAGCGGCTGGTCAGTGGGGTTGTGGGCCGTCCACAGAAAGACCGCGACGGGGTAGCTCGTTTCCTGATAGTTGTGCGCCCAGATGGGAGAAAACTGTTCGCAGGTCAACTCCGCCTGGAATACATTGCGGTAGACAAACCAACTGCGGGGATACAGGGCGTGGTATTCCCCCGTCGCAGCCTCTGGAGAAGATGGGGGATACCAACTCCAGGAGGACAGCGTTCCATCTTCAGCGGCTTCCGTACACAGCGCATAGACCTGAGTCCGATTGCCCCCCTGCTCAAACACGCTGAACTGACAGGCAGGCATCGTCTGGAATACATGCTCCCCGCCGTCGATGTGCCACAGGTTGAAATCCCCCCGGTGCGATCGCCCGATACACCCCGCCCCAAAGCCGCCCAGCGGCATCCCATGAAACGGGCCATCGTCTAAATTGCTGGCGTATCGAACGGTATACGGTCTGTCCCAACCCAGACCAATCGGGCGTTTCCAGGTGCAGGAGGGAATTTGGGGAAGAGTGTCAACATTTTTCATCCCCCGATTCTACGGTAGAAACGGGAGATTATCTCAGGCGAAACAGTCCCTCATCGCCGCAGCGTACCGCCCCACCGCAAATCCTGCTCAGCCGAGCGATCGCCCAACGACCGCACCACCGTTACTTCAATCTGCACGGGCGTCCCCGGTGTCAGATAGGAGGCCCCAATCGGAAGCTGGCCCACATTCAGGGTAAATCGGTTGAAGTCACGAGACACCAGATTTGCGGGCACCTCACCGTCGTAGCGCGTGCGGAAATCAGGCGCACCATCGCCAAAACTCTGGTCAGTACGGTAGTGAATCCGGAAGCGAGTATTCAATAAATCAGATTTGCCCGCCAGATCCACCACCACCATCTGGAGCTGGCTGCCGCGTCCGGTGACATTTCCCACCGCTAATCGGGTTGCATCCTGCCGCCGCACGATGGCCGCCACTCGATAAGTTGTCACCTGCCCCTCCTGCGTCGAACTACCGCTGAGCCAGACCTCTTCGGGAGAGGTGAGTGTAATCGTGCGATCGTTCTGAATTTGAACCGTTGCCGTCTCATTGGCCAGTTCCTGAAGCGGGGTCGTCGCCGCCCACACCAGACGAAACGTCCCCTCAGCCCGTCCGGCGTACTCCCGGTACTGGTCAGCAAGGCTCGATCCGGGGGCCAGCAGGGAGGCTGCACCCCGCCGCAGATTCCAGAGATTTTTGGAAAGGGCAACTTCCTGGTTCGCCAGGGCTGCGAGGGAAGCGGTGAGAGAAGGCGACTCAGGAGCCAGGGGCTGGGGCTGGTTGATGATGGAAAGCTGGCCCAATTGCCCCGAACGTCCATCGGCACCATTGTTGCCCGATCGCCCATCGCGTCCATCAGTGCAGGAGAAGACCTGGTTTGAGCAGCGGTAGTTGGGAGTCCCGGGAGTCCCGGTACAACTCTGCACCTGCCACTGCCGATATTGGCAGTTACAGCCAAAACTACCGTTGCCGCCCCTGCCACCTCTGCCGCCTTCACCTCCTGCCGCATTCACCAGCAGCCGCTGCAAATCTGCCGGATTCGTATAGTAAACGGTGAGATTTCCCCCGTTACCCCCATTGCCACCCGTCCCACCATTGCCGCCATTGCCCCCGTCGGACGCACGCAGATTGCGGTTCACATCACGCGGTTGTTGTCCACAAAAGGCCGATCGCCCATTCTCGCCACTCTCCCCATCGCCCCCATCTTCTCCCGACAGGTCAATCGGTGCAGTATTGCCGTTGAGAATCACGGTGCGATCGCTCCCACTCCGTCCTGCTCGACCGCTGCGCCCATCGCGCCCGTTCTGCCCCGGCTGACCAAAGTCTCCACTCTGGGCCTGGGCAACGGGAGGACAAACGGTTTCGGCGATCGCCCAGGTTCCAACGAAAGAAAGGGCGCTGAGAAGCAGCGAGAGGGAAAGGCGACGAGAATCTAGACAACGGACAGACATAGCTGAATCTCAGAACTGGAGGGACAACAGCGCTTTTGAAGCGCGTAAGGTACAAAGTTTTTGTTGAGAGCCGCGCGGAGCGCGGCTCTCAACAAAAACCTTGGTTTTATCCCAGCGCAAGCGATGTAAATGCTTTGAAGCTGGATTGACATACTTGTTCCTTAGGAGCGTGAACAAATTAACCTGTAATTGTTTTTGAGAGAGACACGGCTTCGCCGCGCCTCTCTCAAAAACAATTCGGTTTTATTTAATTCGCGATCCTAAGAATCCTGGATTCAATAAAACCGAATATTTTTTGATAAAAGCGACTGACTTATCAGGGTGAATCAACTCGTCATCCACCCATCTGCAATCCTTCAGGAACTTTCGCATGGCACCTTCCCGTAAACGGCTTTCTTCCTCTATCGCTGTTCCCGAAACTACCCTCGACCAGACCACGAACCTGCTCGGCCAAGGTCCTGAAAAAACCAAAGACACCCTGACGTTGCGCGAAGCGATCGCCCAGCTTGAAGCCACCGTTACAGTGGCTCTGGCGAAGGGATACGACTACGATGAACTGGCCGATCTGTTGACCCGGGATGGCATCGAGATCTCAACTGCATCGCTGAAATACCACCTGGCTGCCTTGAAGCGAAAACAGGGGGGCGATCGTCTTACAAAGCGGAGGGGGGGGAGACAGGCAAGCGGTCAAAACAGAAGCATTACGCTTATTCGCAGCCCTGGTGTAGCCCTGGCCGCAAAGCAGGAAGTCGAGGACGTGATTGCCTACCTGCTGGAGGAATCCCCTGCACAGTCGAACCGCTCCTCTGCAACCGCCAGTGACACGAAGGCAACGCCTCAAGGGAAAAACACGTTGCGCAAACGCAAATAAGGGAACTGCTGCTAAATAAAATCCCAGTTTTGGGGGGGGGGGGGGGGGGGGCGGGGGCCGCCGCCCCCCCACGAGCGACC
>JBIKWV010000170.1:0-7564 GCA_044356135.1 Elainellaceae cyanobacterium | reverse complement strand
AAACCCCCCGTACCTCACCTGAGTAAGAACCGCTATAGATCAATCCAGCGCTTTCAAAATGGGGTTTAGGTGATGGTTTTAAGGTCGGTTCCTACATCCAATCAGGCCAGACAGTCCATGCATGAGGCGTCCCAATCGCCCACTCTGATGCAGGGCGAGCGGTCTCCCCGGCGGGTCGGGCTGGCTCGCGATCGCAACTTTGTTTCCGTTGTAGTCCCCGCCTATAACGAATCCCTGATTTTAGAGGACAATCTGGCGCGGCTCTGTAGCTACCTGGAGTTGCTGGAGGATGAGTATCGCTGGGAACTGATCGTCGTGAATGACGGAAGTTCTGACGACACCGGGCACCTGGCTGATGCTTTTGCCAGCCGCTACAACAACGTCTATGTCGTTCATCACGAGGTGAATGCAGGTCTTGGTCAGGCGCTCAGAACTGGATTCGAGTATGCCCAGGGCGACTATGTGGTTACCCTTGACCTGGATCTCAGCTATGCCCCGGAACACATTGAGCGCTTGCTGACGAAGATTCGCTGCAGTAACGCCAAGATTGTTGTTGCGTCCCCTTACATGGAAGGTGGCAAGGTTTCAAATGTTCCCTGGTTAAGAAAATGGCTCAGCATCTGGGCGAATCGTTTCTTGGCGGTGGCGGCTCGGCGCAATGTGGCAACGTTCACAGGTATGGTGCGAGTCTACGATGCAGAATTTCTGGACACGATGAACTTCCGGTCTCGGGGCATGGAAATCAACCCCGAAGCCATCCATAAAGCGATGCTGATCGGAGAGAAGGTGGAGGAGATTCCGGCCCACCTGAACTGGCAAACCCATAAGGTGCGGAAAGCATCACAGCCTAAGGCTCGTCGCAAATCCAGTATGAAGATTCTGCGTCATACGTGGGATATCTTCTTCTATGGATTTGTGTTCCGCCCGGTGATGTTTTTCATCATCCCCAGTCTAGTGTTCTTCCTGCTGGCAATTTACTCCATCGGCTGGGCAACGGTTCATGTCTGGTACAAGTACTGGGAACTGGCGGCAACAGTCTCTTTCCCCGATCCCACCGATGCAATCGCGCTCGCTTTCCAGCGATATCCGCACACTTTTGTGATTGGCGGTATGTTGCTGATGCTCGCTATCCAGCTCTTCAGTCTGGGGGTGCTGGCGGCCCAAAGTAAGCGCTACTTCGAAGAAGTTTTTTACCTGGGGACTTCGGTCTATCGGAATACTCGGGACGAAGGAGATTCCTGACCGATATCCTGGCGCAAACGGTTTGCTTCGACCAACTTCCAGGAAATGGGTCGAAGGATTTGATTCGGCGAGAAATGCCAAGTTTATTTAGGAGAAAACGATGGTTAACATGATTCCCGCTCCCACCACCATGATGACGCTTCCCTCCGATCAGGAGGCGTCTGGACGGACTCTGGGAGCCGAGGAAATTGCCCTGCTAACAGAGGCAATCAACAGCGGTACGCTGACCAGCACCAAAGGCAATTTCGTGAAGACTCTGGAAAACCGCTTTGCTGAAATGCTGGGCGTGAAGTATGCCTATGGCTGTGCCTCTGGCTCTGCGGCGGTACACACCGCAGTGGCGGCAATCGATCCCGAACCGGGCGACGAAATTATCACCACGTCCATCACCGATATGGGTGCTCTGGCTCCCATCGTTTATCAGGGGGCGATTCCGCGTTTCTGCGATGTGGATCCCAAAACCTGGAACGTGACTGCTGAGACGATCGAGCGCGTGATTACCGATCGCACCAGGGCTATCATTGTCACCCACCTGTTTGGCAACCCCTGCAACATGACCGAGATCATGGAGCTGGCCAATTCTCGCGGTATCCCTGTGATCGAAGATACTGCTCAGGCATTCATGGCGGCTCACAAGGGCAAGTATGTCGGTAGCTTCGGCACTGTGGGCTGCTTCAGCCTGCAGCAGGGCAAGCACATCACCACGGGTGAAGGTGGCATTGTGGTGACCAACGATGAGGCGATCGCCCGCCGCATGAACCTGTTCATCAACAAAGCCTGGGGCTATGGCGATCCCAAGCCTGACCACTACTTCCTGGCGCTGAACTACCGCATGTGCGAACTGCAAGGCGCGGTGGCGGTGGCCCAGTTGCCCAAGCTGGATGGTGTGGTGGAGCGTCGTCGCGCCACTGCCCACAAGCTGACCGAATTGCTCCAGGGCATTGTGGGCATCGAAACGCCCTACGCTGCTGCTGACGATGTTCACGTTTATTGGAAGTACTGCCTGCGCGTGGACGGCAACGTGATTCCCAACGGTGCCGTTGGTCTGGCTAAGTGGCTGAAGGAGAACAAAGGCATCTTCTCCGCACCCCGCTATATCCAGAAGCCTGCATTCCAGTGCGAAGTGTTCGCTGAGCAGCGCACCTTCGGCAACTCTCGCTTCCCCTTCACCCTGGCTCGTCCCGAAGCGGTAGACTACTCCCCCGCCAACTTCCCCGGCACCTTCGAAGGTCTGGAGAAAGTGCTGGTGCTGCCCTGGAATGAAGCCTACACCGACGAGCATGTGAACTACATTGCCGATTCCATCAAGATGGCGATCGCTCAATTGACCCAGTAATCTTCTGCGATTGTTCCTGAACACGCTTCTACAGAAACAACAAAACTATGTCTGAACACACTGATAACAAGGTTAGATTTGGCCTGATTGGGGCAGGCGGTATTGCTCAGGCTTATGCCCAGGCTTTTGAGACCTGTGAGAACGCTCAACTGGTGGCTGTAGCCGATGTTCGCCCTGAAGCGGCGAAGGCAATGGCAGAACGGGCTAAGTGCCTCAGCTTCGACTCTTACCAGGCGATGGCAGAAGGAATTGACCTGGATGCAGTGATTATCTGCACCCCACCCATCACCCACCCTGAAATTGGCTTCTACTTTGTAGAACGTCAAAAGCACATCCTTTGTGAGAAGCCCTTCAGCATCACCAGCAAGAGCGCATGGGAAATGCACGAGGCTGCCAAGCAGGCAGGCGTCATCATGACGATGGCCTCCAAGTTCCGCTATGCGCAGGATGTGGTGAAGGCCAAGAGCATTGTTGCGTCTGGTATCCTGGGCGAGATCGTCCTGTTTGAGAATGCTTTCACCTCGCGGGTGGATATGTCCAACCGCTGGAACTCCAACCCCGCCATCAGCGGCGGTGGTGTACTGATCGACAACGGCACCCACTCGGTAGACATCATGCGCTATTTCCTGGGGCCTCTGGCTGAAGTGCAGGTGGTTGAAGGCAAGCGCATTCAGGGATTGCCTGTCGAAGACACGGTGCGGATTTTCGCCAAGAGCGAAGGTGGTGTCATGGGCAATATCGACCTGTCCTGGAGCATCAACAAGGAGCTGGATTACTACATTCGGATCTATGGTTCCCTGGGCACCATCTCTGTGGGCTGGAAGGAGTCGAAATACCGTCAGGCGTCCAGCCAGGACTGGGTAGTGTTCGGTAAGGGCTACGACAAAGTGCAGTCTTTCCGCAGCCAGCTTGAGAACTTCTCGAAGGCCGTTCGCAAAGAGGAGCAACTGCTGATTACGACTCAGGATGCGATCGCCTCCGTAGAGGTCGTCGAAGCCGCCTACGCGTCGCTGAACCAGAACCGCTGGACGCCCATCACCCGCGTTTCGCCTGCGATTCTCACCGGGAGCAAAGCAGCATGAGCGTCCGCCTTCATCCCACTGCCCTGGTGGAAGAGGGGGTGAAAATTGGTGATGGTACTTCGGTGTGGGACAACGTTCACATCCGTCACTCCACTACGATTGGGGAACAGTGCATTATCGGTGAAAAGACCTACGTCGCCTATGGCGTAGAGATTGGCAACCGGGTCAAGATCAACGCCTTTGTCTATATCTGCAACGCCGTCACCATCGAAGACGGTGTCATGATCAGCGCTGGCACGATTTTTACCAACGATCGCTTCCCCAGAGCCACCACCGTTGACCTGAAGCAACTCCGTCCCTCTGACCCCGACGAGCACACCCTGCCCACCCTGGTGCGCGAAGGTGCCACAATCGGTGCAGGCTGTACCATCGGCAACGATCTTTCCATTGGACGCTTCGCCATGGTCGGCATGGGATCGTTGGTCACCAGATCCGTCCCTGACTTCCACCTGGCGATCGGACACCCTGCCAAATCGGTCGGCGCTGTCTGCCGCTGCGGTCAACTCCTGATGCGCTTCCCCGACATCAGCGAATTTGAAAAACAGGTCACCTGCTCCGCCTGCGGTCTCAAGTACGAAGTGCGGAATCAGGAAGTGACGGAGTTAACGCCTCCGGTTTAAATATCAGGTGTCAGGTTACACCTGACACCTGATGCAGTGCTTTGCGCTGAGATAGAACCAAAGTTTTTGTTGAGAGCCGCGCTCAGCGCGGCTCTCAACAAAAACTTTTTACCTCACATGCTTGCAAAGCGCTGTATCACCCTAACCTTTACTTGTTTGAATCATGTCAGCAAACTCAGAAAAGTGGGCGATCGTTGGCGGCGGTGTTCTGGGGATGACCCTGGCGCACCGTCTGGCCCAAAAGGGCAAGCAGGTGACGCTGTTTGAAAGCGCCCCCTATCTGGGTGGGCTGGCCAGTGTCTGGCAGTTGGGCGATATCGTGTGGGATCGCCACTACCATGTGACGCTGCTGTCGGACCTGTGCATCCGAGCGCTGCTGGATGAGATGGGTCTGGACAAAGAGATGCAGTGGGTGGAGACAAAAACTGGCGTGTATGCCAAAGGTAAGCTCTACTCCGTGTCGAACTCGGTGGAGTTTCTCAAGTTTCCGCCGCTGGGGTTAATTGACAAGCTGCGCCTGGGGCTGACGATTATTTATGGCTCCAAAATCAAGAATTGGCGGCGGCTGGAGCAGATCCCGGTGGCTGATTGGCTGATCCGCTGGTCTGGTAAACACACCTTCCAGAAATTCTGGCTACCGCTGCTGCGGGCCAAACTGGGGGAGAACTATAAGAAAGCGTCGGCGGCGTTTATCTGGACGACGATTGCCCGTCTCTATGCGGCCCGTCGCACCGGTTTGAAAAAAGAATTGTTTGGCTACCTGCCGGGAGGCTACGCCCGCTTCCTGGATCGATTTGCAGGAGTGCTACAGGAGGAAGGTGTCGAACTGCGCCTGGGGCAGGCGGCACGTCAGGTTCACTCCCTGGAAAATGGACAGGTCAGCATTGAATTTTTTGATGGGCACCGGGAGCGGTTTGACCAGGTGGTGTTGACCACCGCTGCACCGATTGCCGCCAGGTTGTGTCCTGAATTGACGCAGGAGGAGTGCGATCGCCTCAACGGGATTCAGTACCAGGGCATCATCTGCGCCTCAATGCTGCTGAAGCAACCGATCTCTCCCTATTACGTGACGAATATCACCGATGATTGGGTGCCGTTCACCGGGGTGATCGAAATGTCCTCGCTGGTCGATCGTAAGGAGTTCAACGGCAACAGTCTGGTCTATCTGCCCAAGTATGTGACGCCAGAAGATCCCGCATTTAAGCTGTCGGACGATGAACTGGAGGAAACGTTTATCAGTGCGCTGGAACGGATGTATCCCCACTTCGATCGCCGTGATGTGCTGAGCTTCCAGGTGTCGCGGGTGAAGTATGTGGTGGCGATTTCGACACTCAACTACTCACAGAAATTACCGCCCAAGCACACGTCGATTCCCGGTGTACATATTATTAACTCTGCTCACATTGTGAACGGGACGTTGAACGTCAATGACACGGTGCAACTGGCGGAAGAAGCGGCTCTGGAGTTGCTTACCCAGCAGCAGCAGACAGCGGTGAATGTTCGTGTGTAGGAAACTGGGGTTTTGGCTATTTTCCCTGAAATGCGACGAAACGCTCTCTCAGATAACGGTTCATCGCATATTTGGTTTTTGCACTGATTTTTCCTGAAAAGCTGACTGCATCAGCTTTTCAGGAAAAATCAGTGCAATTTAGACACGTCAGGAATGGATGCGTTATGCTCGTGCTAACCCATCCTCCGTTGATTCTACGGTGGATAACTTTGAACGACAGGGGGTATGAAGATGGACAAGATTGTCCAGGAACTCATTCAACACTCAGCCTGGTTGCTCATACCTGTTGTGTTACTGGGATTTCACTATCAGGATCAACTGTCTCGTCGCTGGCGATCGCTCCTCCTTGGGCTGATGCTGGCGGCGATTCCGTTTTATGCGGTGCAGTTGATTCACATGATGCAGTCCCAGGTGGCCAACCCACCGGAATGGGACTTTCAATTTTCCTGGCTGCATGGGCGCGTGGCCGCTCAGGGCTTGAACTACGTGGACATGGTGGCGACCCGGCAACTGGCGGAAACCCTCCATCCGTCAACCACGTTCCTGAAGGAACTGGATTTTCCGTTCCTGCCGCCCACGATCTTCCTTTACCTGTGGCTCGGCTGGTTCAACTTCCAGACGGCCTATGGCCTCTGGTATGTCTTCCACAGCCTGTTTCTGCTGCTCGATGCCCTGCTCCTTTACCGAATCTTTTTGCCGGGAAGCGGGGTCATGGGTGGGGCACTGGTGCTGCTGCTGCTGCTGACGCTACCGGGTACAGGGGCGACTTTCTGGTTTGGCCAGACCAATTTTCTGGTGCTGTTCGGGTTACTGCTGCTGTTGCAATACCGCGATCGCCCCTTAGGTGGCATCGGTCTGGCGCTGGGAACCTTTACCAAGCCCTATGTGCTGCTGTTGCTGCCCTATGCCGTGGTGAAAAAACGGTGGCGCGTTGTGCTGGGTATGCTGGGGACCCTGGCGGCGGGATTTCTGCTGACCCTGGTGGTGTTTGGCCCTGGTCCACTGGTCAGCTATTTCACCAAAGATCCCAGTGAACGCGCAGAGTCGGCCTATCTGGATCCTATCAACCAGTCCCTGCTGAGTACAATTCTGCGTCTGACAGGGGAAGATGTTGCGGGGCGATCGCCCATTTTGCATCCCCTCTACCTGGCGATCGCATTGAGTTTGTGTGCTGTCACCGGGTGGCTGGTGCTGCGTTTGGAGAATCGGCATAGTGGCTGGGCGATCGCCCTTGTCCTGATAACCATTCTGATCATCTATCCAGGCACATTGACGCACTACAGCGTACAACTGATCATTCCAATTCTTCTGCTCTGGCAGTATCGACAGCAGTTGTTTTGGGGTATTTGGGGGGTTTCTCTGTTTGTTCTATTGCAATATACTTTGTCCCAGTTCTCAAACTATCTGTTTGTTTTATTGGTGCTGGATTGGTGCATACTCGCGGGCGTTTGCTTTTATATCCCTAAAGGAAAAAAATTCTCGACTGAAGTGGTCATTTCAGATGGGACGGTGGGTGAAAAAGCTTAGTCCCTGACCGATATCCGAGAATTCAAATTTGGGAAAGGGCGACCCTATAGCGTTGCCCTTTCCCAAATTTGAATTCTCGGATAGACACTTATTACCTCGGTGACTTTAGAGAATGCGAAGATGAACCGACCCCGCGTAGGATGGGCAAAGCGAAGCGTGCCCATCACCCAACTACGGGCTAGATGGGCACGCTTCGCTTTGCCCATCCTACGAATAAAGAGTCTTTGTGCAATGCACCCTATTTGAT
>JBIKWV010000169.1:0-7568 GCA_044356135.1 Elainellaceae cyanobacterium | reverse complement strand
TTGAGGATTCGCGGCGGTCATGGCAGATGGAGGAACGATCGCCGTAGCAGTCGGACTGGAGGGATGGGCGGCGATCGCTGGAATACCCTGCACTGTGGTCAATAAAGACAGCGTTGCCAGCACCAGTAGAAAGGCCAATTTTCGCCTGCCACCGAGGAGCATCCGGGTCATAGGTTGGGTGATTTTTCGCAACATTGGCGACCTCTACAGATCTTGACACTGAGCTGAATGAAAAGCGGTTCCCTGCGCGAGGGTCTGGGGCGATCGCTGGAGGAGTTGAACCCGACCCAGTTCGTCTCTGGTCCACCCCTGTGCCTCTACCAGTAAGGTCTCTGGTGGGGTTTGACGTAGCCCGGTCGTTGCTGCGGAATTAGCTTGTGACGGTGAGGACAATGACCGGGTATCCCGCCAGACCTGGGCGGTTCTGACCTGCTGGGTGGCATCGGTGGGCAGTCCTCCCCGTCCGGTGACGACCATTTCATTCCCCCGCAGGCGATCGCAGGCGGCAACGACCTGTGGGTTCCGATCAACAGAGGAGGGTAAGGAGTCCAGGCCCTGAATCGGATCAGCGTCGGGGCTGGTAATCTCAACTGTGCCGCTGAAGGCTGGCCCCAGGTCAGACGTCGCAGTGATGTCGCTGAGGGGCGTCAGGCTCTCCCGGTAAGCGGTTCCAAAAATTCCTAGAGCCGACACGAAAATGCGTCCGCCTCTGGCGTTGACGGCATTGGCGGTGATGTCGCTGTTGTCCTGCGCCAGTACAAAGTCAGTGTTCAGCACAATATTTCCCCCCGGGTCACGACCCTCGGAGTTGGTGGCAATGATGCTGTTCTGGTTCAGATAAAGGAGCTGAGCATCGATCGCAATATTGCCCTGCCCTTGCACTGCGGTGGAGGCTGTGACAGATCCGCGATTCTCCAGTTCCACCACACGGGCATTGAGGTTGATGCTGCCAGCAGGGCCGGAACCAGCGATGCGTCGATTGCCGGAGCTGGGAAAGTTGCCTGCTGTAATTCTCGCACCATCGCGAACACGAAGGCGATCGGCGTTGACGGTAATACTACCGCCTGCTCCCGTTCCAAATAGCGCGCTGGCAAACAAACCGCTACTGGTTCCGATGATTGGGTTAAAGCCTGCCAGCTCCACTGTATTGGCTCGTATCTCCATGCTGCCTGCATTCCCGAGACTGGCTGTTGCGGTGGCAATCTGGGCACCATTCAGCACTTGGAGTTGGTTGGCTCTGATTGCCAGGTTTCCACCACTCCCTGTAGCCTGAATCAAATTTTCATCTGCATCTTCAGAAAAGTCTACAGATACAGAAATCGAGGTTGTGTTATTCCCAGCACGCAGGCGGATGGCATCTGCATCAATTTGAATGCTGCCTGCGTTACCCCGCCCGAATGTGTCGCTGGCGATCGCACTACCGCTCTCTAACTGAATGGTTTGAGCAGTGATTTGTAATGTCCTGGCATTGCCCGTTGCTTGTGGTCCGACATTCAAAACCAGGCCAGCAGGATTTCCTCCTGGGGACGCTCCTGCAATCTCAACCTGACGAACGGCTAGGCTCAGATTGCCGGTATCCCCTGCACCGAAGGTACTGACTTCTACTCTAGCTCCATCCAGCACTTGCAGGCGATCGCCCACCAGCGTAATGTTTCCTCCATTCCCAGCGCTATCGGGCTGCGTCTGCGCGAACAAGCCACTGGCTCCGAATTCCGCTGATCCCCGCAGAAATTCCATTTCGCTGGCATTGACCGAAATACTGCCTGCATTGCCTCTTCCGAATGTTCCAGCTGAGATAAAAGCACCATCGGCTACAAACAGGCGATCGGCCTGAACATTGATACTGCCCCCGCTACCGCTACTATTGGCACCAAATACCCGTGAGGAAAAACTGCTGGGACCCAGTGGTGCTGCGGGAGACCCACGCAGCAGCTCAATCTGGCTGGCTCGAATCTGTAAATCTCCCGCATTGGCCGCACCAAAAGTAAGCGCCACAATTTGTCCCCCATCCAGCACAGACAGGGACGGGGTATTCACAGTGATATTGCCACTGCGGCCCTGTGCAGTCGTTGTTGCATCGGTCACCACACTGCTCTGGAACTGCCCCCTACCCGCTGCGTCTCTGGAAATGCCAGCGATTGTTAGCGATTCCTGTGCATTGATGACAATTCCCTGGCCTGTACCATTCCCTTGTGTGCTTGCCAGGAGCGAGGAACCATCGGTCACCCGCACCCGCCGACCATCCACCTGAATTCTGCCGCCCCGGCTACCGCCAACATCTCCTGAAGCAGCCTGCGACAGGGCAATGTCCCTCAGGGTGGCTGTTGCATCATAGCTGACATTCCAGCCTGCACCGAGCTGCGTTAAACCAATGGTGCCGTTTGCCAGACTGCCCAGAATGATCTGACCATCGCTGGCGGTCAAATTTCCCCCCTGTAGGGTTACCCCTCCACCCAGGAGGGCCAGCGTTCGACCGGGCCTCACCTGCAGACCGACCGGGCGATTGCGGCGATCGACCTGATTAATCGAATCGAGACCCAAATTATTGCCTGGGCCCTGGACGACAATTTGTCCTGGTGTAGAGCCGTACTGGAGACCAATGGGAGCGCTGACGGTTAGTAACTCATTGGTGGCAGGTGGTGTGGCGCTAAACGTAAAACCATCGGCGAACCGAATACTGTTGCCAGTGCTGGCCAAGAAAGAACCGCCCACATCCAGACGAGCATTGGGGCCAAAGACGATGCCGCTGGGGTTTATCAGCAGTAGATTGGCGCTACCATTGGCCCGCAGCAGACCGTCGATGTTCGAGACAGAACCACCCGTGATGCGAGTGATGATGTTTTGCACACTGACCGCATTGTTGAAGAAAGCGGTTTCCCCGGCAGTGAGGGAAAGCTGGCGGAGGCTGTGGAACAGATTGCTGCCCCTGAGCGTTCCCCCCGTAATTTCATAAATCGTGCCGTTGCGAGTGACCGCCGAATCGATGGGCAGGCTGGTGTCAGTGGTGACCTGCGCAAACGCAGGCGCGGGCGACTTGAGTGCCAGCAGCGCAACGGTTGCAGAAAGCAGAAGGTGAGAGAACGAGTGTCGCACGGAATTACAACCGGGGGTGAGAGACAACAGAGGAGAAAGAAGTCATCACTGGGCCGAAAGAGCGCCATGATTGTAAGAGTGCCCAGATTTTCCGGATGACTAGAGGGGGTTTACATTTTTCTTTGCAGAAAACGCGATCGCCCTCGACTCACCCTAAAACCTCTCCAAGCCAACCCATAACGATGAATCCTGAACCAACTTTTTCCTCATTCCAGGAGCGCGGACACCTGTTGACCGAGCAGGCCAACCCCAACAGCCATAACCTTGATCAGCTCAGCAGCATGGAACTGGTTGATCTGTTTATTCAGGAGGATGCCCAGACGATTGTGGCGATCACCGGAGCCAGACAGTCACTGGCGGCGGCCGTGGATCGAACGGCGACTGCCCTGCGGCAGGGGGGGCGCTTATTCTACGTGGGTGCAGGCACGAGCGGCAGGCTGGGAGTGTTAGACGCAGCGGAGTGCCCGCCGACCTTCTGTACTCCACCAGAACTGGTACAGGGCATCATTGCAGGGGGCGCTGGTGCGCTGGTACGCAGTTCCGAAGACCTGGAGGACCGGGCAGAGGATGGTATGGCGGCGATTGCCCATCACCACATCACCTCAAAAGATGTCGTGGTTGGTATCACGGCAGGCGGTACCACCCCTTATGTGCATGGAGCGTTGCAGGCGGCTCGCCAGCGAGGAGCCACAACCATATTTATGGCCTGTGTTCCAACGGAGCAGGTCAAGATAGACGTTGATATTGATATCCGGTTGCTGGTGGGACCTGAAATTTTGGCTGGTTCAACCCGGCTAAAGGCAGGCACGGTGACAAAACTGGCGCTGAATATTCTCTCAACAGGTACGATGGTGAGACTGGGGAAGGTTTACGGGAACCGCATGGTCGATGTTGCTGTGACGAACGCTAAACTGCACGATCGGGCACTGCGGATTCTTCAAGACCTGACGGGGTTAAGCCGGGAAGCGTCAGCGCTACTTCTGGAAAAGAGCCATCGTCGAGTCAAATTGGCACTGTTGATGCACTGGACAGGATTAGCAGCAGACGCGGGAGAAGCCCTGCTGGCAGAGCATCAGGGAGATCTGCGGCGAGCTGTCAGCGCTGTCACCTCCAGTAATCAGCCTGTTTTGTAGCGGTCGTTGTGGCTATTCAGACGGGCACATCGGGGAATCGTGCGCAACCGTTCAGTACAATCGCTCCAATCAAACCTGTCCGGTGCAAATTGGAGGTAAGGAGATTTCCAGCAATGAAACTACCTGCGTTGTGTGGGTGGTTCCCCCGCGTAGCGGGAGGAACCGCCTACACAACGGATTCTCCTTTGCGGAAATCTCCTGAGTACCGAGTGATTGTCTGACAAATATTTCTTAATCCACAAAAAAAGTGGCTGTGGGCTGAGGTAACCCAATCCCAACCCCTGGAGCATTATTTGGAATTATCCTGATGCAGGCGAAGCGATCGCGCAAATTGTTCCGGTTGACCCGACTTTTATAGCAAGAATCCGCCTCATTCAATAAAAATTGCTAAAATTGCCCCTCTTTTCGCCCAAAAAACCGAAAAAACTGTACGCAATCCTTCCAATTGCGTGTAATATCGCTGATAAAACTGCGTCATTTTGCTCCCCGATTCAGCTTAATGAAATGCCTGATCTGAGCAAAATGCCTCAGGACGAAATATCGTTATCGGTCTGTCTCCAGAGATGAGACCTGTTAATTGATAGTTCACCCGAGCCGATAAAACCCTTTATCCTTTTCCAGCGATGGGGGTATGTTTAAAGCGCTGTCGCTCTGCTTCAAAAACCCTGCCTCAAAACCCAGTTTCTGGGGATTCCGAGGGTTGTCGATTGCAAAAGATCAGCCAACGATGCTGCATTGCTGAGTAGTTTTGCCCATTGATGTAGCGATCGCCAAACAAAGTGGGTAACATTCAGTAGCGATAATCCGGCTCTGGGAAACCGCCATCAGGACTGTTTATTTTCTGTCTCCACCTGCCCCATACCTCAGCGGTCGAAACTGTGTTTAGCAACTTCAAAGGGTTCTTTTCAAAGAAGCAAAAGGGAATCGGGATCGAGTTGACCCCCGAACGGGTGAACGTTGCCCGACTCAAAAAGAAAGGTCAGGGTTTCCAACTGACCACGCTGGCCTCTGCTGAGGTGCCCGAAGGGCTGTATCAGGAGGGGCAAATCCTGGATTCTGCGGGCATGGCGGAGATCATCCAATCCGTTCTGGCAGAGAGCAAACTCAAGATCAAATACGCAGCAACCGCAATTCCGGGAGGCCGCGATACCGTCACCCGGATCATCCCTGTACCTGCCGAATTAGACGACCGGGAACTGCGCGAAATGGTGCTCAACCAGGAAGCAGGCTTGTATCTGCCCTTTCCTCGCGAAGAGGCCGATGTCGATTACCAGAAACTCGGTTTTTTTGTAGACGAAGACGGGATCGAAAAGGTGCAGGTGCTGCTAGTTGCCACTCGAAAAGAGGTAACCGACGCCTACATCAATACCTTTCAGCAGGCGGGTATCAACATTGACATCCTGGAGATCAGCAGCTTTGCCCTGATCCGTACCCTACGGGAACAGTTGCGTCCTTTCACCTCCCAGGAAGCAGTAGCGATCGTTGATATCGAGTTTGAAAGTACAGAAATCTCGATCGTTGTCGAAGGGGTGCCCCAGTTCTCACGGACGGTGCCCATCGGCACCTATCAAATTCAGACGGCGCTCAGCCGTGCGATGAACCTGCCGCCCAATCGGAATACGGAGCTATTGCAGGGCATGACGGTTCCAGTCACCCCGATGGATAGTATGAGTACGAATCCTAAACTGGGCGGCACCAATCCCGGCACTGCCGCCATGCTGCGCGTGCTAGGGGAATTGGCAGATGAGCTACGCCGCTCAATTGACTTTTATCTCAACCAGGGGGAAAACCTGGAAGTTGCCCAACTGTTGCTGGCGGGACCGGGGGCTTCGATTGGGCAGCTCGATGAATTCTTCTCGCAGCGGCTGAGTCTGCCTGCTTCTCAAATCGACCCCATCAGCTCACTATCGCTGGAGGTGGATCAGGAAGTACCACAGACTCAACGCTCTGGCCTGGGTGTTGTTTTGGGGTTGAGTCTGCGAGAAGCCTGGTAATCAGGATGAACAGGAGTCGTGACACCGGGAGCTTGGTGACAAGAGGCAGAGTGAAATGTATAGCTTAGATGTCAATTTCTTAAACGATCGAGCGGAGCGCCCCACGGAAGTGGGATCGCCGATGGGTGGGGCGGTTGATAGCCCTAAACCCCTCTACTATGGTCTGGCAGTGGGCCTACTGTTCCCGCTGCTGGCACTTGGTCTCTGGCTTTTCCTACAGCAACGCAATGCCAGTCTGGAAGCACAGCAGCAATCACTGGATGAGCAATTGGCAACCTTGCAGGCTGCGCAGAAAGAAGTTGAGGGAGTCGCGGCAAAGGTCAATCAGATTAATCAGGAGAACCAGGCACTGGTGACGGTGTTTGACCAGATTAAGCCTTGGTCAGCGGTGTTTCAAGATATTCGCAGTCGTGTACCTGCGGGTGTGCAGATTTCAACCATTGTCCAGTCCCCCCCAGAGCAGGTCGCCCAACCAGCAGCAGGAGCTGCCCCTGCCCCTGCCCCTGCTGCATCACCTGCTGCATCACCTGCTGCATCACCTGCTGCATCCCCTGCTCCAGCAGAATCTCCTCCGCCAGCCGATGGTGCCGCGGTTCCTCCGCCAGCCACCACTCCCGTCTACCGGATTGAGATTACGGGGAATGCGCGATCATTCAATGATGTCAATGACATGGTTCTGGTTCTCCAGCAATCGCCTTTTCTGATTGGTAAAGATACCCGTCTGGTTTCCGCAGAGTTGGGACCAAATCCAGCTCAAATCCAATTTGTTGGTCAGGCATCTCCCAATCGGCAGGTGCAGGTTCAGCTCCCCGAGGTAGTGAAATATCGCATTACCACCACTTTGACAAACCAGCCAGCCTCCGAGTTACTGCAAGATTTGCGAGACACACTGGCCGTTGGATTGCCCGCCAGGATTGATGCACTGCGAGATTTGGGAGTGGTGAAGCCATGACAATCGGTGGAGATTTTGCCCCCTCTGGGGAGCTAAGAGAGAACGAGCCAAAGTATCCCGTTGTCTTTGGTATTGCCCTGACTCCAAAAGTGAGTGGCATTCTACTGGCACTCTTAGGAGTGGCTGGAGCGGCCTATCTGTTACTAAATGTGGTGCAGCCAACCTGGCAACGGACGGCTGAGTTAGAGCAAGATGTTGCTACGAAGGAGCAGCAACTCGAGAACCAGGGAAAGGTGCGAGAGCAGATTGAGCAGGCAAGATCCCAGTTGCGAGATGCGCAGAAGCTCCAGGCCGATGTGCTGGCGTTGTTTGCCACTGATCAAAGCTTAGACACGTTGCTGATCGACCTGAACGAGCGGGTGCAGGCCGCCAATGCTCGCATTGCTGACCCTGAAC
>JBIKWV010000168.1:0-7569 GCA_044356135.1 Elainellaceae cyanobacterium | reverse complement strand
TTCCGCCCGCGCAGCGGGCGGAACAGCTTCTTGGGTTTCAAGCTTAATCGCGCCTGCCTACTTAGACTGTATCGGAAATCTCATCGTGCTGAGAGAGAACCAAAGTTTTTGTTAAGCGCCGCGCAGAGCAAGGCTCTCAACAAAAACTTTGGTTCTCAGTCCTACATATGGAGTTATTCTAGAAGCAAGACTCCAGATATTGGGTCTGTTCATTTTCTTGTGAATCACAGACAATAGGTACGTTCGTTCTAGCAGGTTCTATGGCGAAGCGGGTGAGCCAGGATGAAAACAAGGTGGTGAGCAAGATAGACACAAAGAAGGCGAGTGTCTTTGCTCGACATGAAACCTTTCATCCCCGCTTTGGGTGGCTAAAGAAGGGATTTGACCGGGCGATCGCCGACCCGAAGATTTTTCTGAACGACGATGCGCCTGTGCGTCTGGGAGTCGGAAAAAACATGGTGCGAGCGATTCGCTACTGGTGTACGGCCTTTAAGGTACTGGAGGAGCAGGAGGGAATTACGCCGACCGTCCTGGGGCTAAAGCTGCTGGACAACGAGGGGTGGGACCCGTTTCTGGAAGACCCGGCTTCCCTCTGGCTGCTGCACTGGAATTTGTTGACACCGCCCTGTCTGGCAACCGCCTGGGAGTTTGCGTTTAACCAGTTCCAGTCGATTGAATTCTCGCCCGAAGACCTTTTCCTCGCCCTCAGTCACTCCCTGGAGGGGCAGTCGGTTCGCGTCGCAGAATCCTCATTGCGCAAAGACATCACCTGCATTCTACGGATGTATGTGGAACAGGACAGCAGAGCAGGAATGAACGAAGATTTAGTCGATTGTCCATTTACCGAACTACGGTTGATTTATAGTTCAGGGGATGCAAAGCAATACGAGTTTCAGATTGGCTCCAAAGACAATCTACCCGCCGAGATTGTGGTGTACGCCTGTCTGGAGTTTGCCAGTCGAGTGAGCCTGGGGCAGCGCACGATCGCCCTCTCCCGCCTGACCTTCGACCCCGGCAGTCCGGGACTGGTGTTCAAACTCTCAGAGAGTGCGATCGCCGAGGCCATCGAACGGGTGGTGCGTCGTTCCGACTCGCTGTTTCTCTCCGATACCGCAGGGCTGATCCAGTTTTCCTACACCGACGATCCAGCCGATCTGGCGATGGAGGTGTTGCAGCGATACTACCAGGGGCAACGAAACGGTGTCGGTGGTGCGGTTGTAGAGCGGGCGATCGCCGGGAGCCTTGCATGAACAAACCCTGCCTCTCTCAGTACTTCAGCGTCAACCGCCGCTACGCTCGCTCTATTAACCTGGAGCGCGACTTTGACCTGCCCAACACGGTTCTGGGGTACATCCCCACCGAGCGGGCGGTGGATGCCCTGCGGCGACTGTTTGCGGCCTTCACAAAAACACAGTCTACCTGTGCCTGGACGTTGACCGGAGTTTACGGCACGGGGAAATCGGCCTTTGCCCACTATCTGGCGTCGCTCTGCGCTCCGGCGGAGAATCCGATGCGTCACTATGCCCTGGATATTGCCCAGAAAGTGCTGGGGGCAACCAGTCCCGACTACCAGAGGTGGGAAGCAGCGCTGCCACCGCAGGGATTGTTTCGAGCGATCGCCGTGGGTCAGCGGGAACCCCTGCGCTGCACCATTGTGCGGGCGCTGGAGCGAGGAGCCGATGCCTTCTGGCGTAAGGGGCGGAAGCCGGAGATCGTGCGGCAGATTACCGACTGGGTGGCAGAAGTAGAGGTCGAGCGGCCAACGTTCACCAGTCGGCAGGTGCTGGCGGCGGTGAAGGAAGTCGCAGAGGCGGCAAAGACCGATGTGCTGCTGATCATTGATGAGCTGGGGAAGAATCTGGAATTTGCGGCGCATAACCCGACGTCCGATGACCTTTATCTGTTACAGCAGTTGGCGGAACTGCCCCGCAAGGCCAAACATCAGGTCTACGTGGTGGGGCTGTTGCACCAGGCGTTTGCGGAGTACAGCCAGCGGTTGGCTCTGGCCGAGAAGAATGAGTGGGCGAAGATCCAGGGGCGATTTGAAGACATTCCCTTTACCGAGTCCACGGAGCAGATGACCCGACTGATCGGGCAGGCGATCGACGCTTCGAAAGCCGCAAAGTATGAGTTCGTGCTGCACCAGCAGGCGGCAGAATGGAGTGAGACGCTACAGGCGGTCACAGACCTATCGGAGGTGTCAGCCTCAGTGCTGGCGGCGGCCTATCCCCTGCACCCGATTGCGGCGATCGCCCTGCCCATGCTCTGCACCCGCTACGCTCAGAACGATCGCTCCCTCTTCACCTTCCTCACCAGCGCCGAACCCCACTCCTTCACCCATTTTCTTGAAAAGACAGCGGTCAAAGGCGACGCTATTCCCACGCTGAAGCTGCACCAGATTTACGACTACTTTGTCGAGTCGGTGGGGTCGGGCATGGGTTCTCGACCCAACTCGCAGCGATGGATTGAGATTCAGGGATGGGTAGCTGATGCCAAACACCTCGACGCAGACAGTCTCGCGGTGTTGAAAACCATTGGCATCCTCAACCTGATCACCTCCATTGGTGCCCTGCGGGCAACGCGCCCCCTGGTCAGGCTGGCCTTGATGGATCGGGTGGGAGATGCCAAACGCCAGAAGCGGTGGGATGCGGCGATCGCCCACCTGATCGACAAAGGGCTGATCACCCACCTGAAGACCCTGGACGAACTGCGCCTGTGGGAAGGCTCTGACTTTGACGTGGAGCGGGAAATCGCCGCCTACATCGAGAAGGAACCCCTGCCCCTGGCCACGGTTCTGACCCGCACCAGCCCGCTGAAGCCCTTGATCGCCCAGCGCCACAGCTATCGCACAGGCACCCTGCGCTATTTCGAACGGCAGTATGTGCAAACTCAAGCTGACCTGCACGCACTGCGCTGCGCCGAAGCTGACTGTGATGGTCTGGTGGGCTACTGGCTCCACTCAGAACCGCCGGAGCAGGTGCCCTCCGTGACGCAGGAGGGCAAACCCCTGATTTTGCTGACGGCGGCCAATCTCAACGTTCTGAAAGTGCGGGCGCTGGAGTTTGCCGCCCTGAAGAAGATCCAGTCTTCGGCGACCCAGCTCCAGAGCGATGGCGTGGCGCGGCGGGAGGTGCGGCATCGGCTGGTGCAGGCCAAACGACTGCTGGATGAAGCGCTGTCCCAGACCTTTAACCTGGCGGATGAGGAAACTCTCTGCTGGGTGGGGGGACAGCCGGAACCCATCAGTCACACCACCGACTTTAATGCCTGCCTATCGGCGGTGTGCGATCGCATCTACCACCAGACCCCGATTCTCTGGAACGAACTGATCAACCGTCGGGAACTCACTTCTCAGGGGGCAAAAGCACGCCGGGAGCTGATCGAGGCCATGCTGGAGCGATCGCCCCAGCCTCGGTTGGGGCTGGAGGGATACGGGCCAGAAGTCGCCATGTATTTCTCGGTGCTGGGCGAAACGGGCATCCACCAGTGGGACGGGGAGGAGTGGAGTTTTCAACCGCCCCGCGAAGGTGCTGGCGTGCAGACGGTGTGGCAGGCGATCGAGGCGTTTTGCCTGGAGGCGAAGCAGCAAATTCACACCCTGGATCAGCTCTATCGCCGTCTGGAAGCGCCACCCTACGGGGTGAAACGGGGCGTGATTCCGGTGCTGCTGGCGGCGGTGCTGTCTTACCATTTCGATGATGTCAGCATCTACAAAGACGGCACGTTTATTCCGGTGCTGAGTTCTGAACACTTTGAGCTGCTGGTCAAAGACCCCGCCCGCTATGGGGTGAAATATGTGGAGGTGGCGGGTCTGCGGGCGCAGGTGTTCCGGGAGTTGGAGTCGGTGCTGCGGGGAGGCGCTACCAGGAAACAGACCCCGGTGCGCAACACCACCCTGCTGACGGTGGTGAAACCGCTGTTTCAGTTTGTCCGTCGCCTGCCCGCCTACACGCTCAAGACCCGTCGTCTGAGTACCTCTGCTCAGGCCGTGTTGCAAACCCTGCTCCAGGCGCAGGAACCCGACGAGCTGGTGTTCCAGTCGCTGCCTGTGGCCTGCGGTCTGCCACCGATCAGCCACGACCAGACGGAGGACAGCGCGACGGCCAAAAAGCTGCGCAAAAAGCTGGTGCAGGCGCTCCAGGAGATCCAGAATGCCTATGAGACGCTGCTGAGCGAATGTCAATCTTTGCTGCACAGCGCCTTTGGGGTGCGCAGTCAGGAGAAACTGCGGGAAGACCTGCGGGTGCGATCGCACCATCTGGTCGATCAGTGCATTGACCCACTCCTGCGGCGATTTACCCTGGCGGCGATCGAGGAATCGACTTCTGACCGGGAGTGGGTGGAGGCGCTGGTAATGATCGTTGCCGATAAGCCTGCGGAGTCCTGGAATGATGAGGATGTGACGGCCTTTGAGCTGAAGCTGAGCGACCTGGCCCGCCGATTTCAGAATCTGGAGGCGCTGCGGACGGAGGTCGCCGCGTCAAAGCAGGGCGGGTTTGAGGCGCGTCGGGTGACGATTACCCGCTCCGATGGGCAGGAGGTGCATCGCATGGTGTGGCTGGACGACCAGAAGCGCGATCGCATGGAGTCTCTGGTGCAGGAGTTTCTGACACAGCTCAATGCCTACGGCGACCCGCAGCTCCAGCAGGCCCTGGTGGCTCGATTGGCGGAGAAGGTGCTGGAGGAAACGGAGGCACCGCAGTCGATGACGCAGTTGAGGACGAAGCGGGGAGGAAAACGGAGCGCCAACAATCTGTGAACCTCACCGTAGAGGTGCAGAGAGCACAAAGGTTCGACTCTGCGTTCTCTTCGCCTCTGCGGTGAACCAATCATGAATCACAATTACCCATGGCAAAGCAAACAGTCAGACATATTCTCGGACTCTCTGGCGGCAAAGACAGCACCGCCCTTGCAGTGCTGCTGCATCGGGAGATCCCTGATCTGGAGTATTTTTTCTGCGATACCCACAAAGAGCTGCCGGAAACCTACAAATATCTGGACCGAATCGAGGCGCGACTGGGGATTAAGATTCAGCGGCTCAGCGCAGAGCGCGGATTTGACCACTGGCTGGATGTGTATGGCGGGTTTCTGCCATCGCCCAAAAGTCGCTGGTGTACGAAGCAGATGAAGATCATTCCCCTGGAGCGATTCATCGGGGAGGATGAGGCGGTGAGCTACGTTGGCATCCGGGCAGATGAGAACCGGGACGGGTATGTTTCTACGAAGCCGAATATTCGGCCCGTGTTTCCGTTTAAGGAGCGGGGTCTGGTAAAGGCAGACATTCTGCGACTGCTGGAGGAGAGCGGCATTGGCCTGCCAGACTACTATCGCTGGCGCAGTCGGTCGGGCTGTTTTTTCTGTTTCTTTCAGCGCAAGTATGAGTGGGTGATGCTGGCGCGGGAGCATCCAGACCTGTTTGCAGAGGCGGTTCGCTATGAGCAGGAGCACAGCGACGGCAGGCAGTATACCTGGACTCAGGGGGAAACGCTGCTGGAGCTGCTCGATCGCCAGCAGGAGGTGATCGCCGAACATGAGAAGCTGATGGCGCGACAGGCAAAAAATCATGCCCCTGTGTCGTTGGCATCTGCCTTAGAAGCAGTGTTAGATGATGAAGATGACACCTTACCGTGTCTCGCCTGCCATTTGTAAGAGGTCAGCCAACTATGACCGCAACGTTTAGACCCGGCGATCGCCCCCATTCCCCATCTCAACCGCCACAGGCCGCTGTCCCGGTGCGCTTTACGGTGGAGGATTATCATCGTCTGGCAGAACTGGGTTTTTTGGGGGAGGACGACCACATTGAGCTGATTCGAGGAGAGCTGTTTCAGATGGCTGCCAGAGGGATCGCCCACGCAGCCTGTATGACTCGTCTCTTGAGGGTATTACCGCTATTGGTTGGGGAACGAGCAACGTTGTGTTGCCAATCGCCTATCACGCTCTCTTTTGACGGTGAGCCAGAACCCGATTTTTCGATCGTGCGGAATCGCGCAGATGACTACCTCACAGACCACCCCACCGCAGCGGACGTACAACTGGTCATAGAAGTGTCAGATTCATCATTGGACTACGACCGGGAGGTGAAATTACCGCTCTATGCCGAAGCCAGAATCAGCGATTACTGGCTATTCAACCTGCCTGGTCGCTACTTAGAAGCCTATAGCGACCCCGATGAGCTGGTGCCAGGTCAGTTTGGCTATCTGAATCGACAGATTGTTCCGGTCACGGGGACGATCGCCCTCCCCTTTGCCCCGGAGCAGGTGCTGTCGCTGGCACACGTTTTTCCCGGAGGCTGACGCCCCTGCCATAATAAGACCAGCAGTGCCGGCACATAACGCTATGACTCCCGCTTCTGATAATTCTCCTCCCGATCTGGTGCCAGCGATTATGGAGCGGGTCCGATCGCTCTCCCCTGAGTACCAGCAGTTTTTTCTCGATTACGTAGAATTTCTGCTGCAAAAAGAACAGCCTGCCGCCTCCGAAACCGCCCCGGAAAACCCTGACCAACCAGGAGCCTGACGCCAATGGTGATGCAACTTCCAGACGCACAAGCGATCGCCCCCAATCTTGTAGAAGTGATTCAGACGAAAGTGCAAACGCTATCGACTCACCAGCAGCAGGTTGCATTGGAGTTTCTAAGATTTCTACAGCAAAAGCAGCAACCCTCAGAGGTGGGCAAGACCTTCTGGGAGAGAATCGATGAAGCGGTGGAGCGCATTCCAGATGAGGCGTGGGAAAGTTCCCCAACCGATGGCTCCTATCAGCATGACCACTATCTCTATGGCACGCCAAAGCGGGAGCAATGACAGTTTTTATTGATACGGCATATTGGGTCGCTCGAATTGACAAGCGAGATCAGTGGCGGGCAAAGGCAAAGGAGGTCACTCAGCGGCTTACCTTTACTTCTCTGATCACAACAGAATTAGTACTTGTAGAAGTGCTGAACTACTTCAGCGGCTATCGACCGGAGGTGAAACACGAGGTTGCGGCAATTGTTCAATCTTTATTGGATGAGGCGGATGTCAGAGTTGTCTGGCAGAGTCAGCAACTGTTTGAGGCGGGGGTGATGCTGTACCGCGATCGCCTGGACAAAGGCTACAGCCTGACGGACTGTGTTTCAATGGTGGTGATGCGTCAGGAGGCGATTCAGGAGGCTTTGACCCACGATCGCCATTTTCTTCAAGAGGGGTTTACGATTTTGCTATAGCCTGCTGGCAGGGTGGAGTGGATGCGATCGCCCTCTCCCAGCACACCCGCCGCTGCTCTCCTTGAAACCGATAATCAGCCCACTCCTACTGACCGCCCAATCATCTGAATCCTGATGTTTGTTTTGCCCCCGCTGAAAAAGGATGCCCTGCGATCGCTGCTGTCCCAGAGTCGATTGCCTGCGGCACCTACCCCATCGACCGCCGAACTTCGGAGTGCGAGGCAGTGGGCGATCGCAGCGAATTTGCTGAATGAGCAGGGGTTAACTCCCGAAGGCACATTGGTTATAGGTAAAGATCCTTACCTGGAGGCAACCGTCACGGATTGGTTAATCCACTTTCATGTCAGTAGTGGCGATCATAATCT
>JBIKWV010000167.1:0-7570 GCA_044356135.1 Elainellaceae cyanobacterium | reverse complement strand
CATCTCCCACATGGGCAAATTCACACTGCGGGGCAAAGGGGCAATCGCCCAACTACAACCCCTCGTCCCCTCCAACCTCGATCGCCTCAAACCAGGAGAAGCCCAGTACACCGTATTACTCAACCCCCAGGGCGGCATCATTGACGATTTGATCATCTACTACCAGGGCACCGAGGCAGACGGCACCGATCGCGTCGCCATCATCGTCAACGCCGCCACTACCGAGAAAGACAAGTCCTGGATGCTGCAACACCTGGACACTGCTCAATTGGAATTTGTCGGTCTGTCGAGTAATCTTGCCCTGATTGCCGTACAGGGACCACAGGCCGTCGTCACCCTCCAGCAGTTTGTGACCGAAGACCTGTCATCGGTGAAACGCTTTGGCCATCTGGAGGGGACGGTATTGGGACAATCGGGATTTCTGGCGCGGACGGGCTACACCGGGGAGGACGGCTACGAGGTGATGGTGGCCCCAGAGACGGGAGAGAAACTGTGGCGATCGCTCCTCTCCGCTGGCGTTGTTCCCTGTGGCCTGGGTTGCCGGGATACCCTGCGACTGGAAGCCGCAATGGCCCTCTACGGGCAGGACATCAACGACAACACCACCCCCCTGGAAGCAGGTCTGAACTGGCTGGTACATCTGGATGAGAAGGGCGATTTCATTGGGCGATCGGTACTGGAGCAGCAAAAACGAGATGGTGTGAAGCAGAAGCTCGTCGGCCTGCAACTGGAGGGACGCAACATTGCCCGCCACGCCTACCCGGTTTTGTTCGCTGAAGAAATGGTGGGCACGGTCACCAGTGGAACGCTGTCCCCTACGCTGGGGTATCCGGTGGCGCTGGCCTACGTCAGGAGCGATCGCGCTAAGCTGGGGCAAGAACTCGAAGTCGAAATTCGCGGTAAGGCATACCCAGCGATCGTGGTTAAACGGCCTTTCTATAAAAGTGGAGTATGAACCATGGGCAGACCAGCAATTTTGAAGCCAGGTGAAGCTTACACTTTTAGCAAATACTTCGAGCTTCCGTTCGCACCGGGCGATATTCTGGCGGAACTGGGGTTTACGCTAGAGCGATCGCCCCTTAATCTACCGCGCTATTCTGGCGAATTGCACCTGGCCGAATTTTGCCATCGCCTTGAGCGTAACCTGACGCGAGTGGATCTCACCAGTGAAGCTGCACGCCGGGAGACGCTGATTGCCCCCATTCTGCTAGAGGTCTGCGACTATGCAAATACCCAGCTCAATATCGAATACCCAGTGGTGGTGAGCGATCTGCTGAAAGACACTCTGGACTACTACATCGCAGGGAAGCAAAGCCTGCTGGTTGTTGAGGCGAAACAGGCAGATTTGACGCGGGGGTTTACCCAACTGGCGGCTGAGCTGATCGCCCTCGACCAATGGACAAACCTCTCTGCACCTGTACTGCATGGAGCCGTGACAACAGGAGACATCTGGAAATTTGGTCTGCTTTATCGGGAGGAGAAGCGGATTGTGCAGGATATTAACCTCTACCGTGTCCCCGCTGATCTGGAGAATTTGATGCAGGTGCTGATCGAGATTCTGATCCTGCGGGGGTAGATGGGGCGATCGCTAAATGATCCGGTACTTCCCTCAGTCTGGCTTATCGAAATGGTAGGATCGGGGATACTAATTTGCTGATCTCCTACCGGATTACCGGGGATCGACTCACCGCTGATCGCAACGGCCAAATATCATGTCTCTAACTTCCACGCCAATCGCCGCACCTGAGAAGAAAGTCTCTAAGGTTGAAGGCATCAAAGAACGCAGCAACGCGCTCAGAGAGCCTGTTGCCACCGAAATTCAGCAGAATACGACTCACTTCAGCGAAGACGGCATTCAGATCCTCAAATTCCACGGCTCTTACCAGCAGGACAACCGCGACAACCGGGTGAAGGGCCAGGAGAAAGACTATCAGTTCATGCTGCGCACCCGCAGTCCCGGCGGCATCATTCCCCCGGAGCTGTACCTGACGCTCGATCGCCTTTCTGAGGAGTACGGCAACCATACCCTGCGGGCCACCACCCGTCAGGGCTTCCAGATCCACGGCATCCTCAAGAGGAACCTGAAAACCGTGATGGCGGGCATTATTCGCAGTATGGGTTCGACGCTGTCAGCCTGTGGCGATGTCAACCGCAACGTTATGGCTCCCCCAGCACCCTACAAAAATCGCCCCGAATACGCCCTCGCCTGGGAATACGCCAGCAACATTGCAGACCTGCTGACTCCGCAATCCGGAGCCTACTACGAAATCTGGCTGGACGGTGAGAAGGCGATCACTGCCGAAGAAAATCCTGAAGTTGTCGCTGCTCGTCAGCGCAACGGCAACGGCACTCTGATGCACAGCACGGAGGAGCCAATCTACGGCACCCACTACATGCCGCGCAAGTTCAAAATTGCGGTGACGGTTCCCGGAGACAACTCGGTGGATTTGTTTTCCCAGGACGTGGGTCTGGTGGTCATCACTGACGATTCTGGCGAACTGCTGGGCTTCAACGTCTATGCGGGTGGCGGACTGGGACGTACCCACGGCAAGGAAGAGACCTTTGCCCGTGTGGCAGATCCCATCGGTTACGTTGAGAAAGCGGATGTCTACGATCTGGTAAAAGCGATCGTGGCCACTCAGCGGGACTATGGGGATAGGGGCGATCGCCGCCACGCCCGCATGAAGTACCTGATCAACGACTGGGGGGTGGAGAAATTCCGCTCTTCTGTTCAAGACTATTTCGGTAAAGAAATTCCCCCCGTGAAGCCGCTGCCGGAGTTCAAGTATCTGGACTTTTTGGGCTGGAACGAACAGGGCGACGGCAAGCTGTTCCTGGGCATTTCCATTGAGCAGGGACGGATCAAAGATGAGGGCAACTTCAAGCTGAAAACGGCGCTGCGAGAAATCGAGCAGAAATTTGCCCTGCCCATGCGGCTCACCCCCCACCAGAATCTGATTCTGCACGACATCGAGCCATCTCAGCAGACCACCATTGAGGAAATTCTGGTTCACAACGGCATCAAGTCGGTCAACGAAATCGACCCGCTGGTGCGCTATTCGATGGCCTGCCCCGCCATGCCCACCTGCGGTCTTGCCATTACTGAATCGGAACGGATTCTGCCCAGTGTGCTCGATCGCATTCGGGCACTGCTCGATCGCCTGGGGCTGAAAGACGAACACTTTGTCGTCCGTATGACTGGATGCCCCAACGGCTGCGCCCGCCCCTACCTGGCCGAACTGGCCTTCGTCGGTTCTGCCCCCGAATCCTATCAGGTGTGGCTGGGAGCCGACCCCGACCAGACTCGACTGGCGCTGCCCTACGTCGAAAAGATGCACATCAACGACCTGGAGCTGACGCTGGAGCCGCTGTTCGTTGCCTTTAAGCAAAAACGCAAGAAGGGCGAAAGCTTCGGTGACTTCTGCCACCGCTATGGCCTGGATGCGCTGCACCAGTTTGTCGCTAAATATCAGCCCGGTGAAAAGACGCTGACGGGCAAGTGTCGCTACCGGATTGGCGTTCGGGATGACATCTACGAAACGCTGAAGGCCGCTGCTCTGGAGCGGGGTATCTCGATGACAGATCTGACGGGTGAGGCGATTAAAGCCTATTTGTCAAAGTAGGAGTTCCAGATACAGACATCACTTTGAGGGAGTCGCACTGAGTGTGGCTCCCTCAAAGTTATATTGCGCCTATGTTATTGTGGCAACAGAGATAGGCAAACCGTGATGACTGCTCTGGTGCAAGAACTTCTGGAAACCTTCGATCGCTTAACTGAATCGGAGCGGTTGGATCTGGTGTGGGAGATCCTGAAGCGTACGGTTGACCTCGATTTTCCGCCGTTGTCTGATGAGGATTTAGTCCTGAACGCTGAGGAACTTTTCCTGGACTTAGATGAACAGGAAGCTCTTTATGAGTAGTCCTGACCGAGGGGAAGTCTGGTTAGTTGATTTGGGCTATGTAGCGAAAGTCAGACCATGTTTGGTCATTAGTATCCCTGCTCTCGACCAGGATCGTGCCCTGGTAACTCTGGTGCCCCACACGACCAGCCCTCGTGGTTCAAGGTTTGAAGTACAGTTTAAGGTCAGGTTCCTCCGAGAAGGAGCTTTTGACATACAGAACATTGTCACTATCCCTCACGCCAAGCTTCTTCGCAGGTTAGGCGATCTTACTGATGAGCAGATGGTGGAGGTTGAGAATCGATTGCTTTTCTGGCTGGGACTTGAAAAAGATGTCAATCAGGATGAGGAGTAGTTTCTTCTCCCGATCGCCCCACATTTTTCTCCTGCTTCGGCTATCTTGAATCTAACCGGATTTTGGATAGTCCCCCATGACTGGAACGCCCCTGGATGTATTGTTTGTGCAGAAGGCGGTGGAGGCGATCGCCCTTCTACGACTGAAACTCCTGGAAGAAGTGCAAGTTAACGTCATACGTTGTACGTGGTGTTAACCCCAGTTCCAGGCTCTCAAACATATCGAGCAACTTGTCACCATTCACCAATTCAATCGGCGGCACACCGTCGCGCACTGCCTCTTTCTGTGCATCTGATGTAAAGGTTCCAGTTGTCAAAATGATTCCCTTATCGGCTCGTCCCAGCATCGCTCCACGAAAATCTCTGACCTGGGACACTGACACAGAATTGGTATAACGCTTGCACTGGAACAGCACCTTAAAACTAACGAACGGGTTGATTTGCAGGAGTCCTGAACCGTCAATACCACCATCGCCCGACCGCCCTGTTACAGTGACCTGTTCAAAACCAGATTCTCTCAACAATCGCTGACACAAGCGTTCAAAGCCCGATGGAGGCAGAGACAGTAAAATATCCAGTAGCTTTCTACGGTATGAGGAGTCATCGCTCGACGCTGTATCGTTTGGGGCGATTGTTTCCTCAACCTCCGGTTCGATAACTTCTGTTCCTGAGTCTCTTTCTTCTTGAAACTCTGAATGAATGCGTTTGAAGAGATGTAACGCCTGATCATAAGGCAATGACTCTATTTCTCGACCTTTATCAGTAAGACTCCAAACTCCTCTTTTCGAGGAGTCCACTAAACCCGCTTTAACTAAATAAAATCGTGCCCAGCCAACCTGATTATCAAATCGTGGTGTACCACCATCAAGCAAATCGGTTCTTTCCTGCTCAGAAATACCTATCTTCCCCGCGATAACGTCTCTCACCTCGGCGGGGCGACCTGAGCCTCCCAACTCTTTCAAGGCTTCGATGACTGGAGCGAAAAACCGAACAAATTTAGGTCCGTTCATGGACGCGTAGAACAAGGAAGGTCAGAACTAGAATGCCCAAATTGGCCATTTATTCGTCCCTTCAGGAATCTGAAACTTTGGTGCAACCAGTAGAAAAATTCGGTATTCGAGTCGTCACCCCAAAGGTTTTCCTGCAAGAAGTCGGAGAAATTCTATGATTCGTTTTACTGCTGAAATTCCCGATGCCCTCTACCAGCAGATTACAACTCTGGCAGAACGAGAAAATATTTCTATTGACCAGTTAGTGGGAATTGCCCTGGCAGCCCAAGTTTCTGCATGGACAACCAGGGATTACCTTGACGAAAAGGCAAAGCGTGGCAGTTGGGAGAAATTCCAGCAGGTTTTGGCAAAGGTGCCAGATATTGAACCTGACGAGTACGACACGCTTTGAGTGAGTTCACTTTTCTCAACGGGACTCACACTGTTTCCTGCTACTGCACGGCTTTGGGTAAATACGACAATCGCCTCAGGTATGGGCGCGAATCGAAGCAAGAATGCTCACGGTGGATTAACCCAACAAGAGATTCCGGCTATCATAATACGATCGCCCACCACCCACCTATGCTGACCACCGTCCTCATTTTCAACTGCCTGATCGCCCTGGCTGGGTTCTACATTGCGTGGCGCATCTTCAAACTGCGGCGATCGCTCGCCCATGCCAACCGGGTTCTGATCAACGCCGAGCACACCACCCACCAGGTTCTCCACAACGCACCGGAGCAGATCGCCAAAGGGCAGATGGGCGCATACGAACTGAAACAGCGGTATCAGAAACTCCAGCCCCAGCTCCAGAAAGCACGACAGGCATTAGCAGTAATCAGTTTCGGGCGAACCATTTTGATGCGGCGGCAGGTTCCATTCATCAAACGCCCCCCCCAGCGCAAAACCAAACGACCGTAGGGGCGCGGCATTCGGCCAACCCCCCTCTCTCACAAAAATCTGTACTTCACTGGAGCGAGAAACGCAATATATCTATGAGATGCCCAATGCGTTTCGACAGGTGCAGTGGATCGAGATCGAGGCCAAGCAGAAGAGAAGGCGATCGCCCGCCTCAAGGAGGAACTCAAACAGGAGTGGCTGCCCCCGGTTGTGGTTGGTGTCTAGAATTCTGAATTCAATCACCTGTGGGGCAGGTGTCTCACCTGCCCGGACAAGAGCTTGTGGAATAAACAATCTGTGGGGTGGGTGTCTCACCCGCCCGGACAGGCAAGATGCCTGTCCTACAGGGATTGCAAGATAAGGAGTTCTCATTATCTCAGGAACAACTTGACCTATCTCACATCCTCATAAAACTGCTTCAGCGTCTGCCCCGAAACCCCAATTCCCCACAGAAAGCCAATCATTAAATAGATCGCGTTTGCCTTCAGAAATCCCCACTTTGCCACACGGCGATCGCTCGACTGCACCACCCGATTCACCTGCTGAATCTGGCCCAATTGGGACAGCTTGAGGCACAGGTCGGCCTCCTCCATGATCGGCAGCTCATCGTCGAAGCCACCACAAGTCAGGAAATCCTGTCGGCGGCAGAATATGGCCTGGTCTCCAAACAGCAGACGCAATCCTTGCAGAAACCGATGGGGACGAAACAGTAGCGGGGCGTAGTAGGTTTTCAGCCAGTTGTGCAGGGAGACGACCCAGCGAATTTGAGTAGGGCCTGTCATCAAGGAGATAAATCCGGCACAGGCGATGGCCGGATTGGCAAGGGTTTTTTCCATGACGGCGATCGCGTCGTCCGGCAGCAGCGTATCGGCATGGAGAAAACACACGAGACTGCCCCCTGCCACCGCTGCTCCCCGGTTCATCTGGCGCGATCGCCCTGCCAGTTCACAGGTGATGACCCTGGCCCCCGCAGCTTCCGCGATAGCAACGGTGCGATCGGTACTGCCACCGTCCACGACGATCACCTCCAGGGGAGCTGGCTCCAGGTTTTTCAGACAGCGCAGCGTTCGGCCCAGCGCCGCCTCTTCGTTGAGGACAGGAATGACGATAGAAACAGTTGTGGTGGGAGAAGTTTCTCTGGGGGACGGTTCAGCTTTGGTGAGGCGATGATTCGAAACAGCGATCTCCATGCCAGAGAAACTCCGTATTTTGATTTGATTTTAATTTGGGGAACGCGATCGCTCAACTGCACAGCACCGGGATCGCAGCGGTATTATATGCCGTGAAACGCTCTCAGAGAGGGCATTTCACGGCATTGTAGAAAAATGTAGTCAAAACTCCAGAAGTCCGTGGGCATGGAATAAAGTCGAAACCCCAAAAGCTGAATCGCGCCGGGTGTATCCCAGTTTTGCGAGTGGCGCGGGCGAA
>JBIKWV010000166.1:0-7588 GCA_044356135.1 Elainellaceae cyanobacterium | reverse complement strand
GAGCCGCGCCAAGCGAAAACTGGGATTTACTGGGATTTTATTTTATGGCAAGCCCCTTAATTGTTGAGATCTCCTGACTAAAACCTGCGCTTCTTCAAGACAATCCAACGCGACCCGAAAATCTGACCTAAGATAATGCAGATGGGTGAATTCTATCCCCCAAAACAGTCAGTAAGGTTTGATTGCGATCGTCATTGAGGAAATGCCTGTGAGTCCCGAAACGCTGGTTCCCGTTGCACCCAACCTCAGCAGCGGCATCACCCCCACTGAGTTCGATGAGTACGTGGTTAACAGCTATGCCCGCTTTCCACTGACGCTGGAGCGAGGTCAGGGTTGCCGCGTGTGGGACAGCGAAGGCCGCGAATATCTGGACTTCGTTGCGGGTATTGCCACCTGCACCCTGGGCCACGCCCATCCGGCAATGGTAGAGGCCGTTAACCAGAACATCCAGAAGCTCCACCACGTCTCTAACCTGTTCTACATTCCCGAACAGGGAGAACTGGCCAAATGGCTGGTGCAGCACTCCTGCGCCGATAAAGTCTTTTTCTGCAACTCGGGGGCCGAGGCCAACGAAGCGGCAATTAAGCTGGCTCGCAAATACGCCCACACGGTTCTTGGCATTCAGAATCCCGTCATTCTCACCGCCCACGCCAGCTTCCACGGGCGCACTCTGGCCACCATCACTGCGACGGGACAGCCCAAGTACCAGCAGAACTTTAACCCGTTGATGCCGGGATTCCACTACGTCCCCTATAACGACATTGCCGCACTGGAGGAGGCGATCGCCACCCTCGACAGTTCCACCCGCCAGGTTGCCGCCATTCTGCTGGAGGGCTTGCAGGGTGAGGGGGGCGTGCGTCCCGGCGATCGCGCCTACTTCCAGCGCATTCGAGAAATCTGCGACGAGAAGGGCATCCTGCTGATTCTGGATGAAGTGCAGGTCGGCATGGGCCGCACGGGTCACTATTGGGGCTATGAGAATCTGGGGATTGAACCCGATATCTTTACCTCCGCGAAGGGATTGGGCGGCGGCATTCCCATCGGAGCCATGCTGTGCAAATCCTTTTGCGATGTGTTCAAACCGGGCGATCACGCCAGCACCTTCGGCGGCAACCCCTTTGCCTGTGGCGTCGCCCTCGCTGTCTGCCACACGATTGAGCACGACCACCTGCTGGAGAACGTCCGCGCCAGAGGCGAACAACTGCGCCAGGGGCTGAAGGCGATCGCCCAGAAACACCCCCACCTGGTGCAGGAAGTCCGGGGCTGGGGCCTGATCAACGGCCTGGTACTGCGGGATGACGTGGAGCTGACTGCCCCAGAGGTGGTGAAGCGGGCGATCGCGCAGGGCTTGCTGCTGGTGCCCGCTGGTCCCAAGGTGGTGCGCTTCGTGCCGCCGCTGATTGTCTCTGCGGATGAGGTGGAGCAGGCGCTGGAGGCGGTGGAAAAAGCGATCGCTGAAGTTTAGAGCCTATCCGAGAACCCCAATTTTGGAGGGCGCGCCACTGTAGCGGCACGCCCTCCAAAATTGGGGTTCTCGGTATTCGGATAGTCACTTAGGGCTTTTAAAACCAACTCTCTCGAAGTTGCCCGACAAATTCGCCCAAATTTTCCTAAGAATGTTCGTTACCTGTGCTACGATTAGTAATCGTGGATCAAGCGGGTCGGTGCCCGAGTGGTTAATGGGGGCGGACTGTAAATCCGCTGGCTACGCCTACGCTGGTTCAAATCCAGCCCGGCCCATCCACGAAGCCATTTTGGATTTTGGATTGGCGATTTTAGGTTGCTCCTCCAAAATCCAAAATCGCAAATCTAAAATGGTTTGCCCGTGTAGCTCAGTGGTAGAGCACACCCTTGGTAAGGGTGAGGCCATGAGTTCAATCCTCATCACGGGCTTTATTAATTCTGGTAGGGTGATTGCGATGGTGACCCAGCTAAGCCAGTCAGAAAAGCCAGCAGCAACCGACCAGCGCATTATTTTGCAAGGAACGTGGGATAAGTTCAAGCTGATTCAGCAGGCATCTGAAGATTCTCCAGGGGTGCGGCTTGCTTATTTCGACGGAACGATTGAAATCTTTATGCCCGGTGAGAACCACGAGTTTTTTGCTCATGTGATCGGCTACCTGCTCACCACTTTTCTGCTGAGTCGGGGTATCCCATTCAAACCGACCGGAGCAAAGACTCAGGAGAAGGAAGGAACCGCCTCTGCTCAAGCAGACCAATCTTACTGTATCGGCAGCGCCAAATCCATTCCTGCCCTTTCCGTTGAGGTTATTTTTACCAGCGGTGGCAATAAACTGGCGCGATATCAGGCGCTTGGTGTGCTGGAGGTTTGGTTCTGGCAGGATGGCGCGTTAACGCTGCATCGTTTGCGACCGAATGGCTATGAGCGAGTCGATCGGAGTGAGCTTCCTGGACTCAACCAGCTTGATCCTGATTTGCTCAACCGCTGTATTCTCATCGCTGAAACTGACTTCTCGGAGGCAGTGACGATTTTCCGGCGTAGCATTGAGCAGCTATAGGAAAATCTCGCTTGAGTTTTGGTCAAGGGCGTGAACGGTCACTCAGGACAGGGTTTGATGCATTTCTCCTCAAACCCGTAAACATCGACCAATTGATTGAACAAGTCGTTGAGCTGACGCGACCGATGTTTCGCTGTCCTTCGACCACCTTCTGTACAAATGTCCGCTAATCCACTCGTGTTGCAAACACTAAATTTTGCAACATGGGATTTGGGGGGCTTCACCCCCAAGAAGGGGTTTCCCCCCTTCATCCCCTGCAAAACTTTTGTTTTTCTGTACTGTGGAAAAAGTGATTGGAGTAAAAGCCCTGCACATTGGACTGTTGCTCCAATCACTGTTTACAGCTCAGTACGAGCTTTATAATCCCTATTCTTCAGAAGATTCTGACTGCTCTTGCTGGCGCTTGCGGAGCGCAGCAACACCCATTCCGATCAGCCCTGGCAGCAGCGCTGGAGTAGGGATCTCTGTAACGGTAGATGGAGAAGGGCTATCAGGAGCCTCGACAATGATGTCGTCAGATTCAATTTCATCATTGTCATCATCATCGTCATCATCGACTTCAGCAAGATCGATTCCATCATCGTCTTCATCATCGTCATCATCGACTTCAGCAAGATCGTCATCCTGATCATCTTCGTCCTCCTGAATGGATGCTTGAGGAGAAGAGTCGTCAGCTTGAGCAGGAGCGACTCCAGCGTTTAGTCCGATGGCAACTGCACCAATGAGTGCCACAGCAACTGTTTTGAGGATTGACATGAAAATCTCCTTACATCTGAGTAGAGAAAATGGATCTGGTAGATGCAAGGTTTTTCGTTTATGACATATCAGCAATCGCGTGACAGTATCTGTTTAACTCCATCACGCCCTGCTCTGACAATAGCTTTCATCAATAATTCATCTTGTCTATGGTCAGCGTAAATTTCAGAGATTCACAGGAACATTTCCAATGCGATCGCAGACAGTATACAGTTAAGCCTCACCACGGCGGTTACTGGAGTTTTAACGATTCTTCCTACAATGCCGTGAAACGCTCTTGCAGAGAGCGTTTCACGGCATTTTTTATTTTAGCGCCGATTTAATCAAAAGTCCGGTCAGAATAGTACCAATGTCATACTGCGCCTTTCTCTGTTACCAGACGAAAGCACTCTTGCGCGATCGCCCGATCCTCCTGGGTATGCACCACCAGCACTCTCACCGTTGAATCCGTTGTTGCAATCTCCTGATCAACGGGACGATGCGCGTTCTTTGTCTCATCCAGTTCGAGTCCCAAAAATCTATGAATCGATTTCGCACGGGCCAAACAGCTTTTGGCACAAACGCCAGGTGTTCCCGTGGGCCAGGTGTGCCTGCCAGCTTTGCTGAGAGCTGGTCAGAGCAGCGGCGGTAATTTTACCAGTCACCAGCAATTGTTTGAGCTGTCGCAGCCGCTTGCGTCCTCTTTGCAGATTGTCTGTCCGCACGCGGGTTCGATCGGGCAAAATCCGAAAGCCCATGAAATTGGCACCATGTCCGGTGGCAAAAATTTGGGTTTTGACCGGGTGTAGCTTGAGCCGCAAGGAAATCAAGAATGCCTCGAGTTTTTTGAATAATCGAAAGCTCTTGCATGGGTTCGCCGATGGAATAAGCCAGTTAACCTTTCGGAATTCCTACTAAAATAACTGGCTCGGTTTGATGTTCGGATGCAGTCGCCCGCATCGCTGGAATTGAGTCTGGACTCTCACAATGCGCCCGATAAAATCCCTTCTATCGGTTCTGACGGTTGAGAGTACTCACGAGGAACCCCCGGCAACCCGGACAACCCGAAAACCGATATTGTTGTTCCGGTTGTCTGCATCGTTCCTGTTGCGGTACGCCGAACGGCAATTGATGGCGTTGTTGTTCCAGGAACCGCCGCGCAGCAGGTTGTAACCCAATCCCAACCAAGGTGCCTTACATTTTGAGATGTAAAAACAAGGCTTGAGTTCACCAACTTCCCACAAAAGAGAGGGGTCTCACTGCAAGAGTTACAATTCGTTACTTTTGAAAAATATTTTGAGGCGCTGCGCGCCACCACAGAGGGAAAGAGGGAAAAAGAGTAAAGAGAAAGGAGAGTCCTCACGAGGAACCCCCGGCAACCCGGACAACCCGAAATCCGAAATCGATGAACCGGAGGACGGCATCGTTCCTGCCGCGGTACGCCGAACGGCAATTGATGGCGAAGATGCTCCAAGAACCGCCGCGCAGCAGGCGAGGCTCCGAATCGCTACCACTCGTCCAGGCACTGCCATCCGCAGGAGCACCCTCATAGTTCTCATGCCACTTGTCTTCGCACCATTCCCAGACGTTGCCGTGCATATCGTAGAGTCCCCAGGCATTCGGTTTTTTTTCTCCGACCGGGTGGGTTCTGTTGCCGTTAGCATTTATCTGTGCATGGTATTGGTTCGCATTTTGGTTCGTGTCTTGCCAGAGGCGATCGGCATCCAGGGGGCGATCGCCAGAATTGTTGCCGTACCACCCATACTCGTCTAACTGGCTCGGATCGTCGCCAAAACAGTATGCCGTCGGTTGGCCGGCACGACAGGCGTATTCCCACTCTGCCTCGCTGGGCAGGCGATAGATCTCTCCTTTCAGTTGCGACAGCCGCGCGCAAAACTCCCTGGCATCGTGCCACGAGACTTGCTCCACGGGTAGCCGATCGCCCCGAAAGAAAGAAGGATTTGGAATCAGATCCCGCTCAATTTTGGGGGATAAGGCAACGGCTCGTCACTCAGCCTGGGTCACCGGATATTTGCCCAGGTGAAATGCCGCCACGCTGACTTCATGTTCCGGCCGTTCATCGGAGTCGCCTTCGTCTTCGGGCGATCCCATGCGAAACCTGCCGCCAGTTATTTCGACTGTTTCGATCACAAACTCGGGACTGAGCCAGGGCTTGTAGAGGTACAGACTCTGCTGCACAAATTCCTGTTGCTGGTTCGAGAGATAATCACCGATGGCGATCGCCGCTTCGACTTGAGCCACAACCCCTTCGGGCAGCAAAAATTTATGCTTGTCGTCGCTTGGGGCGGCTTGCCACCCTTTGTAAGCATCGACGATGCGATCAACCAACCGCTGTACATCCCGGTCTTCTTTTCGCCAATCTGCAAAGCGGGTCCAACCCTCGATCAAGGCTTCGTGGGCTAAATCGACATTGGGGCGATCGCTTTCGTCTTTGTCACACACCAGCAGGCGACCCTGCTCGAACTTGCCCAGCACCTTTTCGATCACCTTTTTATCAGTTTCGTTGCGTCCTAAGCCAACTATGTCGCTGCGCAGTTGCCGTTGGCGGGTATCCTTTGTACCGGGCAGCGTCCGCACCAGCCGCCGGAAGATGCGCTGCGCCCACTGCCGTTCCTCGTCAGTCGTCAACCGCAGGTTTTTGTAAGCATCCTGATGGTCTTTGATTCCTGCTTCGTTAAAGATCGCCTCCGCATGGCGATCTAGCGCCCCCTTAAGCTGTCCTAATGCCCGATAGGCGGCGATAGTCAGACGATGCTGGTTGGTATCGCGCTTGTCCCACAGCAGCGTCAGGGCAAATTCCAGCAGCGGTAGGCTGTTCGGCTCAGCTTCCACATCCCGCACGATTAGATCCGACAGACCCGGTTCCAGGTGATAGCCATTGATCTCAGCGGGTTTGGCGATCGCGGCCCGCAACTCGGCTTCATCCATCGGACCTACCCAGCAGATCCGGTCTTCGGTTGCCAGGTCGGCCAGTTCCCGGTAGGTCAAGAACCGATCCATGAAGTCGGCCCGCATGGTTGTGACAATGCGTAAGCGACCATCCGTTTCGGCTGCTGCCCCAGCCAGGAGTTGCACAAACGGTCGCACTTTTTCTGCGGCTACGCGCGTAAAGAGTTCTTCATACTGATCAATGACCAGCAGCAGACGTTGCTCTCCCGGTAACCGCCGCACTGCTTCGCAGAGATTTCCAGTAACCAGCAACGCCTGCACTTCCGCCTCTTCGTCCGGGTCGTCGAACCGTTTTAGCAATAGGTCAGCCACCTTGTCGGCGGGACTGAGCAACCCACCACCGGGTAGGATCGGTCCCAGGATCTCCCAGCCACGCTTTTCCACCACTGGCAGTAAGCCTGCCCGCACCAGGGAAGACTTGCCGCTTCCCGATGCCCCAATGACGGGCGCAAAGACCGATTCGCCCAGCTTTTGCAGCAGATCGTCTACCAGGCGATCGCGCCCGCAATACCACTTGGCGGTGTCCGCCGTGAAAAACTGCAAGCCCTGGTAGGGGCAGGTTTCGTCTACGGGTTGCGGCTTGGCTACCACCGCTGCCTGAGCTGCCTGGGTGCGTGTTAGCTTGATGCTTTCACCTGAATTACTATAAACTGGCCTTTGCTCCTCTCCCTGTAGCACGTCCTGCATATAGCTCTTGAGGTCGGTGTCGGTCAACCAGCGATCGGAGAACCGACTCGGATCGAGACCCTCAATCAGGGCCTTGGTGACAACGCTATAGGGGGAGCCGATTGCCGTATAGGACTTTTGATAGTCTCGCGACGAAGCGATGATGAACCGACTCCTGAACTTGCCCGCCTCGGATGAAGCGGCTTGTTTGACATTGAGTAACTCACCGCTGTGGCAAGCATCGATCCAGACGATCTGCTCACGCACTGGACTTTCTGCCAATAGGTCTTGCAGCCACTTCAAATTCAGACCGTTCAAGCCATCTTCGGGGGCTGTATTGCTCGCTGCAAGATAGCCTTCCTTGACTCCAATGTTTGTGACCACACCGTGCCCAGAGAAGTACAGCAACGCGGTGTCAGGTATTTGCCGATCGCTGTCTGGATTAAACAACGTTGCGATCGCGCCTTTCAGTTCGGTCAGGTCAACACCCTGGTTCTTTTTGATCCGACGGGCATTGTTGTCCAATGGGTCAAAAAAACCTGGCAGCCGTTGAACCGTAAATTCGCCATGATCTTCGAGCATTCGCGCGATCGCCTCAGCATCTTCCGCCGGGGAATTAAGAGGGGGCAAATATTGATAGGAATTGATTCCAATCACCAAAGCTTCTCGCGTCATCGGCGCTAATGTCTCCGCAGACC
>JBIKWV010000165.1:0-7592 GCA_044356135.1 Elainellaceae cyanobacterium | reverse complement strand
CCGCACCAGACGACAACAGGGATTTTATTAACTGAGTATCTTGCACCAGAGACCAAAACCCTGATACTGCCGCCGCGAAGCGGCGGCAGAATCAGGGTTTTGGGTTTTCTTTAAGCAAGGTGCAAGAACCCGCAAAACCCTTACCTTGTCTGAGCAGCCGTCCACCAGGCCAGGGCATAACTCTGAGTCGGAGTGTTCACTCGATCACGGTACACTACCCGAATCTTGTACCGTCCGGCCTGTCGCACGGGATGGAAGATATGTTCCACGCTATCTACGGAACTCACAGACGACCAGATGCGTTTGCTGGTGTCGTTGTCTTCCGCCCGCATCAGGTAAATGTCCAGGTTGTTCAATCCGCGATCAGTAAACGTTTCCCCGATATCATAGCGGCCATTCTTGTTGGTATCGTTCAGATCCACTTTACGGTTCCAGGCGAGCGTCGCCGAAACGTAACTGCCTGCCTGCAAAGGCCGATCGATCACATAGTCGCGGAACCGGGGGGTGCCGCTCGCACCTACCGTGTTGTAGTCCCACCCGACGGCTGGAACGGGTTTTCCGGGGCCGTGCTGACCGGGGCTGAACTGTTGAATTGCCCGGTAGGCGTTCAGATGTCCGGTACCCAGGTCGGCATCCAGCGGCAGCTTCTCATCCCGGAAGGCATCCGACTGAATCCAGGTGCGCAAATTCTGGCTCACCGCAGTCCGGCTCATTCCCAAAAGCAGTCCATTGCCCTGATCCTGAACCTTATCCGCCGAGTTCATGAGAATTGCTTTCGTCACCTCTGAACGACGAGCATTAACTGTCCAGTTTGGCTTACGGTTGCGGAGCTGGCGATCGCCATACTCCTGAATCAACGCCACCGTCCCCGTCACATGGGGAGCCGAGAAACTGGTGCCTGTCGAGCGCCCGGAAGAACCATCTGGGTTAACAAGCTGAATATTTGTGCCGGGAGCCACCAGGTTGACGGAGCGGCGGGGGCCAACGTTGCTCTCCAGGTCGGGCGATCGCCCCACAATACTGGTTGGCTCACTCCCCAGGCTGGAGAAATCCACCTTGCGGTAGACGCCCTGAAATACGTTGGAGTTCGTAATCGTCATCCCGTTGAAGTTATCCGTGGGAATGGGAATTCCGCCCTGTCCCTGGTTTCCGGCAATGACATACAGAACGTTGTGCTGATTTGAAGACCAGTCAATACACTGGGTCAACAGCGCATTGCCATCCAACCGCGCATTCGATCGCGCATCCCGCTGGAGCGACTCGCCAAAACTAAAGTTAATCGCCCGCACATCGGTGTTGTTCTGGAGTGCTACCGTCTGTGCTGCCAGACATTCTACCATCTGTCCACCGCGCCGCTCTGCTCCCGCTGCCGCTGAGAATAGCCGTGCATTGGGGGCGACGCCTCCGGCCTCCTTCGACCGACTGACCATCACTCCGGCGACGTTGGCGGCATGTTCATCTACAAACTGGTTGGGCCTTGCGACCCCATCCCGAAAAAACAGGTTCGTCACCCGCACCACAAAGTTATTTCGGGCCGCCTTATCAATGCCAAATAGTGCAGGCCGACCAATCTCCACCTGGCCGATCGCAATCTTCGAACCCGTTAGCTGGTAGGGCGCGTTCCTCAACCGCAGTGCATCAATTCCACTGCTCCCTAGCGAGTTCACCGATGCCAGAAATGCCAACACAGGCGCACCTGCCGTAGCGGTGATCACTCCTGCCGCTACCGAAGTCCCCAACACTAGATTTCTCAGATTTTTAAAGGTGTGCGATCGCCGCTGAACCATTTATCTCTCCCAAGTTACAGCCTTTTTCAGGCAAATCAGGTACGTGAATCAGGGGTGCAGGGGCATCGCCCCCCTTACTTCATCAGCGCGAAAAACGCTGTATCCCTTTAATTTGTATCCCTTTAATAAGGATTCACCATCTATCAACGAAATCTGCACTTCCCTAAGCCTAATTTACTGGAGTTTTGACTAATTTTCCTGTAATGCCGCGAAACGCCCTCGCAGAGAGCGTTTCGCGGCATATTAATTCTAGCGCCGATTGTCTCCAAAACGCTGACGCAGTCAGCGTTTTGGAGACAATCGGCGCAATTTAGTCAAAAGTCCAGTTAGGATCGCAAATTAAATAAAACCGAATTGTTTTTGAGAGAGGCGCAGCTTCGCCGCGCCTCTCTCAAAAACAATTACAGGTTAATTTGTTCAAGATCCTAAGGGGCGTGCCCGGTTTTTGCATGGCGCAGCTTAGCCGCGCCATGCAAAAACTGAGACTCCACCAATGGATCAGATAGATACCGACCGTGAGACTACCCCCTATGGCTTAAGTGTCCATGCGAGAAACCGTTCAGTGTAATAAAGCGCAATTTGATTCCCCAACCCCTGAAACACTGCATCAAAGGCATGTTCTGACCAGGGGAGTGCAATCAGTATCGCCCTGTTTTGGGTTGCCTGTAGTCGATCGTATAGCTCCCGTCCAAACACGGGTTTGACCAGGTGATCGCGATCGCCGTAGATCAGCAAAGTGGGCGGCGATCCCGGTCTGACAGCATGAACCGGAGATGCCACTTTGTATTCCTGCGGTAATGTATCGGGAGAACCACCCAGTAATGCTTCTAACACTGCTCTGGTATTGATTGGGTCAGGTCTGGGGGGATCTCGATACCCCTCTGTGAGGTTAGTTGGCCCGTAATAGTTAACCACTGCTCGGATGGCAAGCGATCGCGGTTGATAGGCCGCCAGCAGCGCCAGGTGTGCCCCCGAAGACCAGCCAATCAGTGCTATTCGGCTGGTGTCTATCTGGTAATTCGCTGCATTCTGGACAATCCACTCCAGCGCTGTTTCGACATCCTGAAGCTGTGCTGGGAAACGGTGCTCCGGTGCATGACGGTAGTCAATCGCCACCACTGTGTATCCCTGAGCCGCCAGGTAAGCGTTATACGCTGCGTTTTGTCCTGGGTCACCCCGCTGCCATGCACCCCCATAAATGGCGATGATCGCAGGGTGCAGTTGCGCGGTTTCAGGTTGGTAAATCAACAGTTCCAGGGGGGTGCCATCCACCGCAGTGAAAGACTGGCGATCGCGTCTCACATCGGGAGTGGCAATTCCCCTGACCAGATCCATCCACACCACTGGTCGAGATCGCATCTGCTGCTGGTGTTCTGCTGGAATTTGTGTCAGGTAGTCTTTCCCCAGTGCAGCCTGCATTTGCCTCTCAGCCTGCTGAACCGTTGGAGCAAGTTGCAGTAACGGTAAACTACTCAGAATTAACGCGCAGGTGCTAAGGGCGATCGCCAGATACCGCCACCCTCCCACCGGGTACAGGAGAAACTGGAGCAGGGCAACGGTAAGGGCGATCGCATTGCCCAGCAGCAGCAGAGGGCTGATTTCGGGTGCGCCGACGCCCAGCGGCAGAAGCGCAAAGATGGGCGCTGGAATGACAATCCAGCTACTCAGAAACAGCCCCAGGGCGCTTAAGGTAATGCTAAACCACAACAAGAGATTCATTCGCATGAATAGAAGCTGGGATGGTAAGGTGAGCGATCGCCCGAACTCCTGTTGATATTGCCATACCCATTCACGAATTGCTATTGAGCAATCCTAAATGATTTGTGAAAGGCGGGGCGGGCACAGTCCGCCCCCCTTTTACAAATCATTTCACAAATCAAGTAGAACTGGCGAAAGGGTGCGCTGCCATAGCAGCGCACCCTTTCGCTTTACTCTAATTAACGAACGTCTTTAGAGTAGTACCGACCTCCCTGCCCTGCACTCTTTGCGTATCTACTACACTTTCCACAGATCGCTTGGCACATTGGGCTTAAGCCAGTTCCATGTGCGCCAGACAGTGTTGCCGCAAGCTCTGCATCAGGACATAGGCAAAAGACGAGAACCACAAGCGCAGTTGATTACTCTCAAACTCGTGGGTGGAGGTGCGGTCACTGAACAAGTCGAGTTGATCGTCCCACGTTGTCAAATTGGTAAGCCCTTGCGGTACACTCTATATTCATCGGGTTTCTTTTTGGAAACTGCTGGAAGCTTTGTGGTAATTCATTTTCGCAGTTTTTGAACCCCCGTCTCTTCATTCTTTGTGAGAAATCCGGGTTTAATCGAACAATCCATCTACCGTTTGTCGAAACGCAATTAAAGCGTGGCTGGCTTGCAAGGGTATCAGGTCTTCCAACAATTGATTGGATGCTTCTGGGGTTACGATCGTTTTGATCTCAATATTGGTGTTATAGCCAGCCATATCCCCCATGCGTCGCCCATGACTGCCTGCGCCCTGAGCTGGAATGATCGTATAGCCGGAAACACCCAGTTTTGTTAGCAGTTGGATCAACCGATCTTGTAAGGAAGCTTCACCAATAATGGTGACGAGAATACCTTTTGTTACAGAAGTAGACATAAAACCTCCAAAATGGCTGTGTTGAAAGAAATTGGAAGCGCTGTGGTTCTTGATCTTGGCCTGGAACGTTTTGCCAGAATCCAACGTATTAAACCAATGCCTTAAACCAATGCCTCGGAGGACTGGTGCGAGTGGGTTAGTGCAGGCTGAACTTGATTTAACAACTGATGCAATTTCTCACCTTCGATCGTCTCTGTTTCCAAAAGTTGCAGGGTGATGGTTTCTAACAAATCTCGATTGTGCTTGATCGTTTCTAAAGCCTTTTGATGAGCGGTTTCCACGATTTCTTTGACTTCAGAATCAATCGCCTGAGCTGTTTCATCACTCATCGAACGGCGGGCATTCGGCATCCCATTGTCCAGGAACATCGGTCGCGTCCCTTGCTGATACGCCAGCGGCCCCAGGATTTTGCTCATGCCGAAGGTTGTTACCATTTGCTCCGCCAGATCCGTCGCCCGCTGCAAATCATTGGAGGCTCCAGTCGTAATGCTGTTGAATACAACCTCTTCTGCCGATCGCCCACCCAGTAAGGTTGCGATTTGTCCCCGCAGTTCCGCTTCATCCATCAAGAACCGATCTTCGGTTGGCAGTTGCAGCGTATAACCCAGGGCTGCCATCCCCCGAGAGACAATCGAGATCTTTTCTACCCGCCCACTTCCGGGCATCAACTGACCCACCAGGGCATGACCCACTTCATGATAGGCAACGATTTTCTTCTCTTTGTCGTTCAAAACCCGGCTTTTCTTTTCGAGTCCTGCCACAACCCGTTCGATCGCTTCAGCAAAGTCTGTCTGGGCAACTGCCTGCCGTCCATTCCGAGCCGCTAGTAGTGCCGCTTCATTGACCAGGTTTGCCAGGTCTGCTCCCGCAAAACCAGGAGTCCGGGTGGCGATCGCTCTCAGGTCTACATCCTTCCCCAGCTTCACTTTCTGAGAATGGATATTGAGAATGGCTTCTCGTCCTGCTAAGGCAGGGCGATCGACCAACACCTGACGGTCAAATCGACCGGGGCGCAAAAGAGCCGGATCGAGGATCTCAGGGCGATTGGTGGCAGCTAACACGATGACTGTGGCACCTTCTGCCGAAAATCCATCCATCTCGGACAACAATTGGTTTAGCGTCTGTTCTCGCTCATCATTGCCGCCATAGAACCCGTTACTGCTGCGTGACTTGCCGATCGCATCCAGTTCGTCAATAAACACAATGCAGGGAGCCTGTTTCTTTGCCTGTTCAAACAAATCCCGTACCCGCGAGGACCCCACCCCGACAAACATTTCTACAAATTCAGAGCCAGAAATACTGAAAAAGGGTACTCCGGCTTCCCCAGCCACAGCTTTTGCCAGCAGCGTTTTACCCGTTCCTGGTGGTCCCACCAGCAGCACCCCTTTGGGAATTCGCGCCCCAATTTGGGTGTAACGTTCGGGCGTTTTGAGGAAATCCACGATTTCGACTAACTCAGCTTTGGCTTCCTCGACCCCTGCCACGTCAGCAAAAGTCGTCTTGGCAGCTTCACCTTCGACATATACTTTAGCTTTGCTTTTACCGATCGAGAGCATTCCCTGGGCACCACCGCCACCGCCACGTCGAATAAAAAACTGCCAGATGCCGACAAAGATCAGCGGGGGAATCACCCAGCTCAGAATGCTGCCAATCCAGCCATTTCTGGGCGGCGGTGCAGCGGCAAATTCAACGCCCTTCTCTTCTAGCAAGTTGGGCAGGCTCAAGTCAAAAATAGGAGTCGTTGAAAACACCTGTCCAGCCTGGTTGTCAGCCGTTTTCAACTGAAATTGAATTTGATTTTGCCCCACTTGTACCCGTTGCACTTCACCTTCCTGCACCTGGTGAATAAACAGGCTGTAGGGCACTCCGGGAATTTGGGGACCTAAAATAGTCGGCAGGATAAAATTGGCAACCAGAAATAAGGCTCCCAGGATCAGAAAAATGCTGCTGAATCGACGGGAACTTTGAGGAGTCGGTTGGTCTTTAATCGGCATTACTAATACCTGAAGGATATTGAACGGTCAAAGGTCGTTGCTGTGTAGGATCAAAAGTCACTGCTATTCTTTGAATAAGGCATTGCGCTCGCTATCAACCCATTAAGAAGCGGTTAATTCGTGCCATAGCTGCCTCACGCCATTGGGATGGGCGATCGCCCACAGGTTCAAACTCAAACAGACACAGCCCAAAGCCAGGAGAATATAGGTTGGAGCCATGACTACTCCGAGGGCGAACCAGGTGAAATCATGTAGTAGCAGAAGCAAAGCAACAAGGTTGGCTGCAAGCGCTACCAGATAGACCTGGGTGGGCGGACGCAGTTGTCCTACAAGCACGATTGTCCACAGGGTTAACAGCAAATTTACTGGAACCAAAAAGGCACAAATCGCAATACAGTAGTTGGTTGAAAATTCAAACAAAAAGTTCATATTTCATACTCATCAATTAATAAAAAATGGATAGACTTCCCAATACGCTATTATTGCCAGAAAGCTGTTTCATTTCTGGGTTGATTTGGTTGAGTACGATTCAAAAAATAATAGAAATTCTAACCTGATTGTTTGAGTAAATAAGTTTTGGGATACGCGACGCACCCCAAAACCTGATGGTCGATCGAGTAAAATCGTCTGTGCGAGTTAGCCGATCGCAGCAGAGAAACCATCGATGGGATACTTAGCCCTTGTCCATGCTGACAGCCCACCGACCAGTTCGGCAATGTGTTGAAATCCTGCTGCCCTGAGCTGAGCAGCGGCTTCAGCGGTTTGCCCCTCCGTCTCACCGTAAACATAGATGTCACGGACGAATTCGAGGCTGGCCCGAGCCTGGGTCACTAGCTCTTGCAGGGGCATCGCGATCGCCCCCATGATATGACTGGTGTTGAAAGCCGCTCTATCTCTCACATCCACGATAGTGAGAGCGGGTTCGCCCCAATCCAACCGATTCTTTAATGATTCGACCTGGGATTGATTCTGAATGGCTTCAGGAATAACAATGAATTGAAAACGGTCAAGCATATCTCGCCTCAGATAAAGATCAGATTTTGCACGTTGTGCTGTTAGCAACAAAGCGATGATTGTAACTGACCCTAAATTCAGTTACCAGAGAAATCGGTAGCGGCTGAATTAGAGTAAATTCCAGAAGTGAAGAACACCTTGACTGGAAAATAGCTCAATTACTAGAACAGACACAAACCCGAT
>JBIKWV010001064.1:0-7644 GCA_044356135.1 Elainellaceae cyanobacterium | reverse complement strand
GCACCCCCACCACCCTGACCGCCTCTGCCACCCGCACCCGGGCTGTCGCCTAAAAAGGTGACTTGACCGTCTCCCCCTCTGGCACCGTTACCACCCACCCCACCAAAGTTACCAGCCGCACCCCCGTTGCCCGGATTTCTGCCCACCCCAGCTTGCCCACCAAACACATTGGCACCGCCGCCGCCGCCGCCGCCGCCGCCACCGCCGCCAGCACCAAAATCGCCTGCACCGCCCACGTTACCGTCTGCGCCGCGGTCTCCAGTACGAAAAAAGCCCGCGCCACCCGCACCGCCACCACCACCCCCGCCGCCGCCGCCGCCAGCACCAAAACCTCCTGGGAGTCCGGCACCGCCGTTGTGAGGATCGCTGGAGTTCCCATCCGGCTGAATGATTGAGCCAGCGCCACCTGTGCCACCTGTGCCACCTGCGCTGCTGAAAATAGAGCTACTGCCGCCCCGTCCGCCACTGCCGCCATTGAAGCCATTGCCAGAGTCATTACCACCGTTGCCCCCACTGCCTGCAAAGCCAAAGGCACTGCCGCCGATCGCCTGATTGTTTTGAAAGGTGACATTGTTGACTAAAACCGTGCCTTTATTAAGGAACAGCGCACCGCCAAAGCCACCGCCGCCGCCACCACCGTTTACACCAGTGCCGCCGCGTGCGACTCCATTTGTCAGGGTCAGGGTTTGGAATGAGACATCGGCTCCATCCACTGCAAAAATTCGGTTGCTTTGGTTCCCAGTAATCGTGCGGTTGTTGCCGACAAAATCAATGTCATTGCCCGCCACCAGGGTGGGTAAGGAGGTAAATAGGTTTACATCTGTTCCAAGCGCGATCGTGTCCCGTCCGGGTAAGAGAGCGGCAGCCTGAATCGCCTCCCGCAGAGTCAATACCCCATCGTTGGGGTTGACCCCATCATTACTGGTGTTGACCGTAAAAGTCGCCATTGTTTGTTCTCCAAAAATTTAAGTAGTTTGGTGTGTGTTGTTGCGAAATTGGGCTACAAAGCCTGCAAGTTGTTCAGGTTGCTGCTGAAGCCGCTAACTTCACACTCATTTCAGTGGGAAAGTTTGTGGTTTCAGGATGGGCAACCCTGAAACCCATTGGATGGGACGAAGAAAGCTTAATTTTGTAGGTTGGGCGTTCGGCGAGGCTCACGCGAGTCGTTGAAGCATGAAACCCAACGCAAAGCCCTCGTTAACGTTGGGTTTCGTATCACTCAACTCAACCTACATCGGTCATTCAATTCATAGTCCTAAGCGACAATCTGAAAGTCACTAGCTGTCAATGCTGGAGTGTTCTGTAGAGTGGCAAACTGCCCGCCCGCTCCGAATCCAGCCGCTGCGCCGTTCTGGTTGAAGAACAGGTTGCCTGTCCCGCGACTGTAGGTAATCAATCCGTTGCTGGTGGCGGCAACGGTGTCGTTACCGACGATCGCAATCTGGTTGGTGTTGATGTTACCAAAGGTGGTTTGGTCGAGGACGATGCGATCGCTGCCCCGAACGAAATCAAGAATGCGATCGATGCCCAGATCGGCAGTGTTAAATGCGCGATTGCTGTTGAAGACAAACGAGTCGCGTCCAACGCCGCCTTGAAGCTGGTCGTTGCGTCTACCTCCGGTCAGCACATCATCGCCGTTGTTGCCTACCAGCTCTAGCGTTGCAGTTGCACCAATGCCTGTAATCGTATCCCCGCCGCCGCCGCCCGTGACGCGGATGAGAGCAATGCCTGTCGCAGCAGTATCGCGAATTACCACACCGTCGCTGCCGTTTAAGCAGTTGATTTCCAGCCGTTCGATATTGGTGGCTTTCAAATCAACGGCAATCGGGCGAGTGCGAAGCAGTTGCAGCGTGTTGTTGGGCGCTTGCTGAACGATCAGTTGATCGCCCTGATTCGAGCAGTTGAACACCAGCGTATCGTTGCCCGCACCACCATTAATCAAATCGTTGCCGTCACCGTTATCCCAGATGATGCGATCGTTGCCCGCATCGCCAAAGATAAAGTCGTTGCCGCCGTTGCCATCGATCGTGTCGTTGCCTCCATTGCCGTTGATTTGCTCGATGGCTGCGGTTCCCGTTAAGGTATCGTCGCCGTCCGTTCCAGCAATGAATCGCACGTCGTTGTCTTGGATTTGTACAGATGCAGCGAACTGTTCGGTAAGACTGTACCCGCTGCCGGGAAGCAGTTGCAGCGTTAGCGTCTCAGTCAGTTCTGGCAGGAGATCGTCAACGATTGATCCATTCAAAGTAACGCCGCCTCGGTCACGGGGAATCACAACGGAGCCTGTTTGAAAGGTATGGTCTGCATTCTGATTGCCTGCTGCGGTCGCTGAGCCGCTAATCTGAAAGTTCAGGGTTATATCAATCAGGGATGGTTCATCCAACAAGAAGGTAAACCCAAAATTGCCGCCCTCCTGAACCGTTGTTGGAACAGTGGAAATACTAACTGTCGGCAGCGGAATGATTATGAATTGCCCCCTGCCAGTTGGGGAGAATGTACCCAATTGATTATTTTGTAAGCCAACCACACTGTCTAAGCTGAAGATGCTATCTGACTGTGCTCTTCCAGGGTTTGCTCCGCTTCCTCCAACCACGCTGTTGTTTTGAAAAACACTATTAAAAACGTTGACGGTACTACTGCGGGCAAAAATTGCCCCCCCTAAGCCTGCACCACCGCCGCCACGACCGCCTCGGCCACCAGCACCACCCAATATATCTGTATCTGCGCCGCCGGAGGCACCGCCAACTCCCCTGGCACCGTTGGCGACGAATATATCGTTAGAAGGTGAGAACTGTGAGGTACCACCAGCCGCAGAGAAGCCAGTACTATCTGCACCGCCCCCGCCCCCGCCGCTGCCTCCACTACCGCCGCCAAAGCCGCCCTTGCCGCCCCGCCCGCCAAACCCTCCCCTGCCAGGAGTATCACCAAACAAGAAGAAAATGCTTTGACCGCCGCTGCCGCCACCGCCGCCACCACCCCCTTCTCCAAAGCCACCATTGCCGCCATCGCCACCCGTTCCACCATCGGGGATCGTGTCACTGAGATTACCCACAAGACCAGGAGCACCACCTGCTCCACCAGGACTGCCATCAAAGCCACCGCCCCTGCCGCCCCCTGTTCCGTTGCTGCCACCGCTGCCCAAATTGCCGCCGTTGCCGCCTCGTCCTGCATTACCAATGGCATTGCCGCCTTGCGCTTTATTGTTGAGAAACCGAACATTATTAATGGTGACGTTGGCATTTTCAATAAATAGCGCACCGCCCGCACCCAATCCACCGCCGCCACCATCTATCCCGGTTGTTCCCTGGGCAATTCCATTTTGCAGCGTTAAATTGCTGAATCTAGCCTCACCGCCAATCACTTTAAATAGGCGGTTTGCGCTACTGGAACCATTGATGATAGCACCTTCTCCGCTGCCGATCAGTTCAATGCTGCCACTGAGAGCTGGAAGGGTACTGGTCAGATCGATGCGTCCCGTGATGAAGATGCGATCTCTCCCTGGTGAAGCGTTCGCCCCGTTGATGGCAGTCACCAGTTGAGCTGCATTACTGACTTGAAAGTCAGCGAAGACCTGTTCGTATGCCTGCATCGCCTGCACCTGTAGCACCAACGGTGCTTCGATCAAACCTGTGGCATATTCCAGCAGCCAGTCGCCGCCCAGCGCAGCATTGCCCGTCAGGTCATCGGATGCGGCAACATCTGCGTCGGTAAGCTGGCTTAACTGATCCACGAAGCCCCGACCGATCGCATCAGAAGCGACGTTGCAGCCATAGAGCAGCAGGTCGGCATCTTCAGTCAGCGCCGTTTTCCACTGGTTGAGCGAGTCGGCATATTGGGCGATCGACTCTTGATTCAAGACTGTACTACCTAGACGCAAGCGACCCGATGAGCCGTGTCCAATCAAATGAACGCCGCTGATGTTGCTGCGATTTGCTAACGTTGCAGTAATTTGAGCGATGCCGTCCTGAGTCGGGTCGAGCACTATCGCTTCCACACCTGGAAGTGTTGATAGGGCAAGCTGTTGAGCGTTTTCGACCGTGCCATCAATGAACACGATGGCATGAGGGCGATCGGCAGATGCAGGGGTTGAAGTTACGGGGGCCTGTAGCAAATTCATCGTGAGGGTCTCCGAAGAATTAGTCAATCGATTGCTTGAGTTTGTAACGCTTGCTACCAATCTTAAGAAGCTCTCAACAAAAAACCATCTGCGAAAGGTCTTTATCTCTGGTCAGCAAAAGATAGAACTCCAACTCAACGATCGTTGAGGTTTGCCGCCCTCGTCTCTAACTTTCGTTGATATAGACGGGCGATCGCATCAACGAAAGTTAGAATTTGGCCGCATAGAGTAGCCAGTCGCAGGAATCTCGCAGTATTAGTAAGGGGCTTGCCATAAAATAAAATCCCAGGTTTCGCTTGGCGCGGCTTCGCCGCGCCAAGCGAAACCTGGGATTTTATTAATCAGCAGAACCCTTATTTCTTTACAAGCCCTAAGCAAACAACATTTGCGCGGTATTGCCGCCAGCCAGGTTAAGCCCAATCGTATTGCTGGTCAAGCCACTGACATTGCGTAATTCCAGCAGCGTTTGACCTGACCCAAATCCGGTATTTCCGCTAATCCCATCACTCAATCGGAAAAAAGTGCTGTTGCCATTGCTGACCACATCAATCGCACCAATTCCCTCAAATTGCAGGCGATCGCCCCCCGCACCCGCTGTGAACTGGGTTACCAGATCTCTGCCATCACCAGAGCGATAGATGATGGTATCAATGTTGCGATCGTTGCCCAGGTTGAGGGTGTCATTGCCTGCACCGCCCACTAAAATGTCAGCTCCGGTTCCTCCAACCAGAATGTCATTACCATCGCCGCCGCGCAAAATATCGTTGCCGCTCAACCCAAACAAGCGGTCATTTCCGCCCTGACCGTTGATCACGTCATTCGAGCGATCGAAGCCCGAAACCCGATTATTGCGGTCGTTCAGAAACGTGACCGTATTGCGACCAAAAATTGAGTTGCGCGTTTCATTTGCATTAAAGACATCAAAATTATCCCTGAATTGTGTTTGACCATTGAACAAAATGTTGCCAAGATCGACAGTAGCACCTGTCGCCTTACTCAGGTTTTCCAGGTTTTCCAATCGGAAATTTTTCAATACTGCCTGAGTCGCCAAATTGCCCTCAAAGCTGACAACCAAGTCTCTGCCCTGTTGGGTGAGCAAAAGATTTTTGGCGACCAGACCCTGCCCTTCAAACTGGATGGTATCGACTTCTCGAACGACCTGGCGACTGGGATTATCGCCGCGTCCGATGCCCTGGAAGTTGATCGCAGTCCGTTGTTCACCTTGCTTGACGACAAAGTTTCGCTGACCACCGTTACCGAACCACTGCCCGCTGGGATTGATCGAACCACCAACCTCGTCGTCCACAATTACCATCGTTGCCGATGGTGCAGTGGTGCTGACGTTATAGCCTAGACCGGGTGTGAGTGTAATGGTTAGCCTTTCATTGGGGTCAAACAATTGATCATCCAGAATTTGAATCGGTATCTGGATGCTTGTACTTCCCTCCGGAATCACTACCCTGCCTGAAAGTGGTATAAAATCCTGACCAGCAGTGGCGGTGCCGCCGACGGTGTAGTTGAGCGTCAGGTCAGACAGGGCGGGCCGATTGAGCTGAATTAACCCGTTAATCGTGCGGCTAGGATTTTCGGCAACGGTGCCAGGGAGAGTGACCCGGGCAACGGGTACCGGAATCTCAATTGGAATGCTAAAGCCTGCAGTGACTAGTTGGCGAATATTGGCTGAGCCATCGGGTGCCACATTGCTGTCGAATTCCAGACCACTGATGGTAATCGAAGAACGGCTGAAGACGGCACCGCCGACTCCCTGCCCATTTTGAAAACCCCTACCCCCGATCGCCCGATTCCCGACAAAGCGACTGTTGATGATGGTAAGAGAACCAGAATCGATAAAAATTGCACCGCCCAATCCGGCACCGCCGCCGCCCCGACCACCAATGCCGCCAACCCCAGGCGAGTCTCCATCAAAGGTGACGTTTCCGGCTCCACCTGCACCGCCACGACCACCACTGCCACCCAACTCCCCGCCATTGCCGCCAGCCCCGCCATTGCCGCCGCTGCCCGCAGAACCACCGAAGACATTGGCACCGCCGCCGCCACCGCCGCCGCCACCACCACCACCACCGCCAAATCCCCCAATGCCACCGCTACCGCCATTGTTGCCTGAGCGACCGATCAAAAAAGCGCCCGCGCCGCCAACACCACCGCCGCCCCCGCCGCCGCCGCCCCCGCCGAGGCCCAATTGAAATTGAGCAGAATCAGCATTCCCACCCCTTCCTGCAGCAAAAGCCGTGGCCAAATTCCGAAAGCCACCCGCGCCACCCGCGCCACCTGATGCTCCAGCGACTCCTAAAAATCCGCCACCACGTCCGCCATTGCCGCCAGCAGACCCGGAGCCGACATCATTGCCGCCACGCCCGCCGCCTCCTGCTGGGCCACCACCGTTGCCACCGATTGCCTGGTTGTTCTCAAAAGTGACGTTCTTGATCGTCGCGCTACCACGGTTTCTAATGAATAGCGCGCCACCTGCGCCCAAGCCGCCGCCACCACCGTTTGAGCCGCTGCTGCCCCGCGCCACTCCATTTTTCAGGGTCAGGTTGGTAAACGAGGTAGAAGCTCTATCGACGACAAACAGTTGCCCAACTCCCCGGCGATCGATGACTGTGCTGACACCTGAACCGACAAAATCAATATCATTGCCAGCAACCAATTCTGGGAGGGGCAAGGAATTATTTGCGATAACATTTGTGGCTAACGCGATCGTATCCCGTCCTGGTAAGGCACCCGCCGCAATAATTGCCTCTCGTAAACTTAAGACGCCATCGTTAGCATCGATCACATCACTGCTGGTATTGACTGTAAAAGTAGCCATGAGTTGTTCTCCAAAAATTCAAGTGGTTTGGTGTGTGTTGCGGCAAAATTGGGCTGAAATCTGCAAGCTGTTCAGGTTGCCGCTGAACCTGAGTCAAAATCTGCATGATTGGTAACGTCATGACTCAATCCGAAGAAGGTACTTCCTCTGATCGATCTTTTCCTAAGCCACGATTTGGAAATCATTCACCGTTAGTGCTATTACCTCGGCGACTTTAGAAAATGCGAAAATGAACCGACCCCGCGTAGGATGGGCAAAGCGAAGCGTGCCCATCACCCAACTACGGGCTAGATGGGCACGCTTCGCTTTGCCCATCCTACGAATAAAGAGTCTTTGTGCAATGCACCCTATTTGATCACCGAGGTAATATTTACCTACGCCACGATTTGGAAATCGTTCACCGTTAGGGCTGGGTTATTCTGCACAGTGGCAAACTGTCCGCCTGTCCCGAATCCAGCCGCCGCGCCGTTTCGGTTAAAGAACAAATTGCCTGTGGCACGGCTGTAGGTAATCAACCCCGCACTGGTGGCTGCGATCGCATCATCAGCCACGATCGCAATCTGGCTGGTGTTGATAGTGCCAAAGGTGGTTTGATCCAGGACGATGCGATCGCTGCCCCGAACGAAATCAAGAATGCGATCGATGCCCAGATCGGCAGTGTTAAATGCGCGATTGCTGTTGAAGACAAACGAGTCGC